>DATJAK010000060.1:0-31974 GCA_035516375.1 Bryobacteraceae bacterium | reverse complement strand
GCGGCGGAAGGCTTCGGAAGGCTGCAGAACTCGAGCGATCTGCCCATGATTCAAAAGGCCTGGGAGGATGAGGGGAAAACCCCTGCGCGCCTGGCGCTGGCATTCGCGCAGGTGATGCTCGGCGTGCGGACCGTGAGCGAGTTCAGCCCGCTGCAGTATCTGATCAACAACCTGAATTCGGCTTTCTACCGCGATGTGGCATACGCCTACCTGGTGGAAACGGCGCGCGATGCGCAGGTGCGTAACGCGATCTACCCCGCACTCGACAAGGGCACGAAAGATGAGAAGATTTCCCTGGCCCGCGTGCTGGGCCGCAGTGGCGATAAGGACAGCATCCCCCGGCTGGAAAAGTTGAGTAACGATCCCGACGCACAGGTAGCGCAGGAAGGATTGCGGGCGCTCAGGACGTTACAAAGGTAGGCAGGGCCCGTTCCCACGGGCCCACCGAAAACTACTTCGCCTTCTTCTGCTTCTGTTGGCCGACGCGCACCTTGAAGTGCAACACCTTGGCTTCCTGGAACGCCTTATGGTCGTGCCGCGCCACGGCATCCGCCAGGTACTGATCGATGCTGGCGTCTTTCGGCAGGACGGCCATCAACGTAAAATTTTCGTTACAAGTAGGGCAGAAGGGCCGAAACCGCTTCACATTCGGGATTCCCATAACTTTTATAGTTTAGCAAAAGCGGGCCTTTAGGGACCCGTCACGTAGAGATAGAAGTAGTTACTGGGGACCTGTGCCAATTGCGAAGTGGTGACCACCAGATTCAGAAAGCCAAATCCAAATCCCGCTTGGAGTCTGATTTCGCTGATGCCGGCAACCAGGAACGGCGACGGGCCGCCAGTGACTCCGCCGTACCAGGCCGGCACTATACACCCCGCCGGTCCCACGCACGGGGATTCGAGCGATATCGCGAACGTATTCACCGGAGCCGGCGACGGCGCCAACGAACCATCGGCCGGAAGCGGGCTGACCGGGCCCAGGCCGGTTGCAAATACCGAAACCATCGAGCCGATCCCGGCGGGATTCGTGGCGGAGTTCATGGTGCCATCTTCATTCAACGCGAGCGCGTAGAAGCTGTCAGCCATGAAAACCCCAGGCGCTGCCAGCGCTACCGGCACGGTCAGGCAATTCGTCTGGACGTTTTGGTAACTCGCGCAAACCTCGGTGGTCGGGTTGGTGAGCGACCACGGGACCTGAAGGTTGATTTGGGAATCCTGCACCCAGAGCAGCGGCGCCGGCTTGCCATCGAACGTCACCGCGACATTTGCGACTTGTGCGGGAAACGAACTCTCCTGCGTCGCCGGCGGCGCGACGCCATCAACCGGCCCGAGCCCGCTGCCCAATAGCGTCACAATTTCTCCGGGAGCGATTGGGCCCGTGGTGCCGTTTGCCGCGTTGCCAATGCAAGCCAGCGGAAGCGTCTGCGCGTTGGAGTTGGCGGAGAGGTGAACGAGGACATCCTGGTCGCTCGTGATCCCCATCGAATTGGGGCTGCCCGCCGGGTACGGGCCCACCTCTGCAATCACCGAATTCGCAGCGGCAGCGAGCAACAGGCGAATGGAATAGCCGGCGGTGTTCGCGGACACCGGGAGGTAAGTAGACTGCAACAGAGAACCATCGGGCGCGAACACGCTCAGCCACACCGACGATCCGCATAGCGCCAGACTGTTCCGGACGGCGACCATTTTCGATCCACTGTATCCGGCGACATAGGCATTGCCGGCAGCGTCCGTGGCCATCGCGGATACACCGGTGACCGCTGTTGAGAACTTGACGGTGCCGGTGGGAGTCATGCGAATGAGCATTCCGCGTCCGACGATATCGGTGCCGCAGAGCATGATGTCGCCATTGGAAGCGACGGCCAGCCCAAAACCGAACTGGACGATTGTTGGGGCGAGGTAGGGGATGGCCGAGTACCACGTGGTGTTACTATCGAGCTCTACCAACGCTACCGTGAACGGTTCGGGGCCAAGGCCCGACCCTCCGAAGATGCCCACCGCGACATGCGTGCCCGAGGCATCCACCGCCAGGGATACCGGTCCGCCTTTCACCTTGGTGGTGTAGTCGACTGTGCCCGCCGCATTCAGGCGGACCAGATAGGCTTGGAAGGTCGTGTCGCTCGATCCCGCCACAAACGCCCGCCCCGTGGAGTCGACCGCCAGGAACACCACGTAGTAGCTGATCAGAGGAGGGATCGGTGTCTGCCACAGAACGGTTTTGCCGTCCGCGCTCAATTTTTCGACGAAGAGGTTGGGGTTAGTTTGCCGGGTTGGCGGCAACTGCGGGATTAGATAGACCGCGCCAGTCGGGTCCACCGCCATGCCGCCCACGCCGAACGAGGGCGTGTACTGCCACAGCTGGGTCTTACCGTCGGATGCCAGCTTGGTGATGGTGTTGGGCGGAAGCAGATTGTCGCCAGAAGAAGTCAGCGTGTAGAGATGCCCGGCGGCGTCTGTTGCAATCTGCAACGCATAGGGCGGGACGGCGATGCTGTAATCTACACCGAGCAGGAATCCGGAGACCGCCGCAACCGCCGGCGCGCTGAACAGCGCGATCCACAGGAACGTTTTCCCGAGCACAGCGCCCAGGCGTAAGCACGTCGAATGCCGGAGAATTCGCTTGGGAAATCAGGGGGCTTCGGCTGACGGGCGTATCGCTTTGCCACAGCGAGACGCGCAACGCCTCGTTAGAGAAAGAACTCCATCAGGATCTCGTCTTCCTCCTGATCGCCGATCCGGACTTGCCGGGTCAGGCGGCCGCATTCGCGGAATCCCAGCCTCTGATAAAAGGCCTGCGCGGCAGCGTTCGAAGCACGAACCTGGATGATGAACTTCCCATAACCGCAGCTCCGCGCGAAATCGAGCGTGGTTTGGAAGAGCGCCTCACCGATGCCTCGGCGCCGCCATTCCGGCCTCAGATAGGTACCGATTTGACCGACGTGGGCCATCGAGTCCAACGTGGGGGCCCAGAGTTCGAGCGGCTGATAGCCGATGATCTCCGTCCCTCCCGCTTGCGCGACGTGGATCGCTTCGCGATCTGACAGGGAAGCCAGATATCGGCGTTGCTCTTCGGCAGACCACGGCCGGTTGATGGCGGTGTAGATGCGCTCCGATCCGATCCCATCCAGGATGGCGATGATTGCCTCGGCATCGGCCGGGGTTGCTCGTCGAATCGCGAATGGCACGCCGGCTTCGAACGATGGGTCCGCCATCACCCGAGATTACCTTACTCGCGCGGTAAACTGGTCTCTTCCTCTATGCAACTACCGAGTTACACCATTACCCAGGGCCGCGACCGTGCCGCCGCGCGCGCCATGCTGAAAGGCATCGGATTCACCGACGAAGATCTGAAGAAGCCGATCATCGGCGTAGCCAACACCTGGATCGAGACCATGCCTTGCAATTACAACTTGCGGGAGCTGGCGAAGCATGTGAAGGACGGGATCCGCGCGGCCGGGGGCACGCCCATGGAATTCAACACCATCGCCATCAGCGACGGCGTCACCATGGGCACCGAAGGCATGAAGACGTCGCTCGTGAGCCGCGAGGTGATCGCCGATTCGATTGAGCTGCTGGTGCGCGGCCACATGTTCGATGGCATTGTGGCGATGGTGGCTTGCGATAAGACCATTCCGGGCGCGGCGATGGCGCTGCTGCGCGTCAATGTGCCCGGAGTGATTCTCTACGGCGGCACCATTCTGCCGGGCCGCTATAAGGACAAAGACATCTCCATCATGGAAGTGTTCGAGGCCATGGGCGCGCACGCGGCCGGGCGCATCAACGATCAGGAACTGCTTGATATCGAGGACCACGCCTGCCCCGGCGCCGGCGCCTGCGGCGGCCAGTACACGGCGAACACGATGGCCACCGTGATGGAACTGATCGGCCTGTCGCCCATGGGCACGGCTTCGGTTCCGCAAGTGGATAAGCGGAAGGAAGCCGTGGCCTACCGGTGCGGCCAGATCATTCTCGACGCCGTGCGCCAGGAGCGCCGGCCGCGCGACATTTGTACGCGCCAGGCTTTCGATAACGCGATCGCCGGTGTGGCCGCCACGGGCGGCTCGAGCAATGGCGTGCTCCATCTATTGGCGATGGCGCGCGAAGCCGAAGTCCCGCTCACCATCGACGATTTCAATAACATTTGCGCACGCACTCCCATTTTCGTGGACATCAAGCCCGGCGGGCGCTATATGGCAGTGGACGTCGATAAAGCCGGCGGCATCGGCGTGATCGCCAAGCGCCTCGTCGAAGGAAAGTTCGTGGATGGCTCGGCCAAGACGGTGACCGGGCGGACGTTCGCCGAAGAGGCCGCGGACGCCAGAGAGACGCCTGGTCAGCAGGTGATTCTGCCGCTGAGCAAGACGCTCAAGCCGCGCGGCGGGCTCGCGATCCTGCGCGGCAGCCTGGCTCCCGAGGGCTGCGTCATCAAGCTGGCCGGGCACAACAAGATGGTACATAAAGGTCCGGCGCGCGTGTTCGAGCGGGAAGAGGACGCGCAGCAGGCCGTGGCTCAGGGAAAGATCAAAGCGGGCGACGTAGTGATCATTCGCTATGAAGGTCCGCGCGGCGGGCCAGGCATGCGCGAGATGCTGCAGGTGACGGGCGCGATTGTGGGAGCGGGTCTCTCCGATAGCGTGGCGCTGGTCACGGATGGCCGCTTTAGCGGCGCGACGCACGGATTCATGATTGCGCACGTCGCTCCCGAAGCTTATAACGGCGGCCCGATCGCGGCGGTGCACGAAGGCGACCAGATCACCATTGATGCTAACGCCGCCGTAATCAATCTCGACATTTCCGCGGAGGAGTTGAAGCGGCGGCTGGCGGAATGGAAGCCGCGCGCGCCGCGCTATCCTACCGGAGTGTTCGCAAAGTATTGCGCGCTGGTCTCGTCGGCATCGGAGGGCGCGGTGACTTCGCGCGTCAACATGGGCTACCAGCAGCCGGCCGTCGCGGCAAGATCATGAAGCGCATTGCGGTGATCGGCGCCGGGAATATGGGCTCGGCGCTCATTGGTGGAATTTTGAAAGGCGGCGTGGCCGATCGCGAACACGTGATCGCTACCGTGCGCACGCCGGAGCGAGCCGGGGAATTGGCCACGCGGTTCGCGATTCCGGTCACCGCGGGCGGCAACTGCGAGGCGGCGGCGAACGCCGATATCGTGGTGCTCGCGGTAAAGCCGGGCACCCTCCCCAAGGTGCTGGAAGAAATCCGCCCCGTCTTACGCCCGCAGCAGATTCTGCTCTCGCTGGCTGCGGCCGTGCCGATCTCACTGATCGAGAAACTCACCGGTCGCGAAATGCCGATCTTCCGCGCGATGCCCAATATTCCGGTGGTGGTCGAGGAAGGCGCGACGGCCGTCGCGGCCAACGCACACTGCACGATCGAACAGCGCGCGGAAATCGAAAACATCTTCCGCGCGGTGGGAGTTGTGGTGTTCGTCGAGGAAGACCTGATGCATGCCGTCACGGCGCTATCGGGCAGCGGGCCGGCGTACGTCTACATGGTGATCGAGGCGCTGATCGCCGGGGGACTCAAGATGGGCCTCTCGCGCGAAATTTCCACACGGTTGGCGGAGCAGACGGTTCTGGGCGCGGCCAAGCTGGTGCGCGAGACCATGCTGCATCCGGCCATTCTGCGCGACCAGGTGATCACACCGGGCGGCGTGACTATTTCGGCGATTCACGAACTGGAAAAGCACGGGCTGCGGTCGATGCTGATCAGCGCGATCGAAACGGCGACGCACCATTCGGAAAGCCGCACGCGGGCGCTGCTGGCGAAGTTCGGCGATTCGTAGTGGGGTCAGGCCTTCCGGCCTGCCGCCGCCTTTCCAGGCGGCGCGCCGGGCAGAAGTCCGGCGGCGGTCCCCAAGGGCCGCCCCACTCGCTACAGCGCCGCGTGCACCTCGCGCATCTGCTCCGCGTGGCGGCGCGCGTGCGCTGCAATCACGACCAACATTTCGCGGCCATTCAGGGGGCCGAAGCGCCGGTGCTCGCAGGCCAACGTGTGCAGATCGCCGGCGCGCCCGGTGGCGAATGCAATGGTCCGTCCACGGACCGCGTTAAAACCCTGCATCGCCTCGGCTAGTGTCGGATACCGGCCCGTTGGCTGAACGGGCTCAGGCGCCTGCGCTCGGGCGCTGCGGTCTGCGACCAGCGCAAGTAGCTCCGCCTCTTTCTTTGCGTCGATCGCCGGCGAGTCCAGGCGTCCCGCGCTTTCCAGAAAACCGAGGAATCTCTCTTCCACGATCGTCACGTGCTCGACGCATTGTAGAACCGACCATCGCCCCTCCGCGGGATTGGTCTTCGCCTGCGCTTCGGAAACACCGGCGGCTGCGTCAGTGAATACCTTGCGGCTGTCTTCCAAAATCTGGACGATCTCGCTTCTCTCTCCGGGTGCCATGCGAAAAGTCTATCAAATGGAGACTTGGGCCACACCGCCGTATACTGGTAGGCGCCTCCAGGGAGTACGAACATGGTCAGCAGCCGCAACCGCATCCTCGCGACTCACGTGGGCAGCCTGCCGCGCAACGATGCGCTGTCGTACATGCTCGTGAAACGCGAAGAAGGCGACGCCATCGACGCTACGGAACTCGCCCGCGAGATGGACCGCGCGGTCCGGCACGTGCTCGAAAAGCAGGCGGAAGCGGGCATCGATATCGCCAATGATGGCGAGCAGCAGCGCGTGGGATTTCAAACCTACGTGCCGCAGCGGATGTCGGGATTCGCGGGAGAATCGAAACGCCGCCGCGGCCGCGACTACGAAGAGTTCCCCGCGCTGGTGGAGATGCTCAAGCTGCGCTTCCCCAAGCGCAGCCGGATGCAAAACGCGCCCGAGGCGCAAAGCGAAATCCGTTATCTCGATACCACCACCATCAACCAGGAAATCGAGCGGCTCCAGCGCACGGCAAAGGCAGTCGGCAATTTCCCCGAATGTTTCATGACCGCACCTTCTCCGGGCATCATCTCGACCACCATGCTGAACGCCCACTACGCGTCGCACGATGCGTACCTCGAGGCGTTGGCGAAAGAGATGCGCAACGAGTACCTGGCGATTCACCGCGCGGGGCTGCTCCTGCAAATCGACTCACCCGACCTGGCGATGGACCGGACGATGTTTTACCGCGACCTATCCGACGCCGAGTTCGTGGCCCGAATCGAGAAGCACGTCGCGGCCATCAACCAGGCGATCGAGGGCATCCCCCGCGATCGCGTCCGCCTGCATTGCTGCTGGGGCAATTGGGATGGGCCGCATATCTACGATGTCGCGCTCGAATTGATCTTGCCGGTGCTCTACCAGGCCAACGCGGGAGCGCTGAGCATCGAGCTTGCCAATCCGCGCCATCAGCACGAATACCAGGCGCTGCGCAAACATCCGCTACCCGCGCACATGCTGCTGCTGCCGGGTGTGATCGATACCACGACGAACATTGTGGAGCACCCCGAAGTAGTGGCGCGGCGGCTCGATGAGGCCGTGTCGGCGGTGGGCGACCGTGAGCGCGTCATTGCCAGCACGGACTGCGGCTTCGGCACCTTCACGAACCGCGAATGGGTGATCGAAGACGGCGTGTGGTTGAAGCTGAAAACGCTGCGCCAGGGCGCCGACATTGCGTCTGCCCGCTTGTGGGGCCGCAGCGCCGTTTCTTGAGGAGTCCGGATGGGCACGCCCGCTCAGACCACTGAAGCCCACACCCGGAGCTGGATTGCCGATCTTGCGCCGCGCGAGCGGTACGCGTTCATTGCCTGCGTCGGCGGTTGGGCGCTGGATGCGATGGACGTGCAGGTGTACAGTTTTGTGATCCCCACCCTCATCGCCACCTGGGGAATCACGCGCGGCCAGGCCGGCGCGCTGGGAACCGCGGCGCTGCTGGTATCGGCTGTGGGCGGATGGATCGCCGGCTGGGCGGCCGACCGTTTCGGCCGTGTCCGCACGCTGCAGATCGCAATTCTGTGGTTCGCTGTCTTTTCCTTCCTTTCGGGATTGGCTCAGAACTTCGGGCAGCTATTCGCGGTACGGGCACTTTTGGGGTTAGGCTTTGGAGGCGAGTGGGCCGCGGGTGCGGTGCTGCTGGGCGAAGTGGTCCGCGCGCAACATCGCGGGAAGGCGCTGGGTGTCATGCAAGCGGGCTGGGCCGTCGGATGGGGCGCGGCTGCATTGTTGTATGCACTCTTCTTTTCCTGGCTGCCGCCTGCGGCCGCGTGGCGGGCGCTCTTCTTCGTCGGGATGGTGCCCGCATTGCTGGTTTTCTTCGTCCGTCGGTATGTGGAAGAACCGGCGGTGTATCTCGAATCGCGGCTCCAACTCCAGGCGCACGGCGACCGGCCATCGTTCTTGGAAATTTTCCGCGGGCCGCTGCTGCGGGTTACAGTTCTGGGCGGGCTGATGGGAACCGGCGCGCAAGGCGGCTATTATGCCGTCACCACATGGCTGCCCACGTATCTCCGCACTGAGCGCCATCTCTCCGTGCTCAACTCGGCCGGGTATCTGGCCGTTTCGATCGCCGGCGCATTTTTCGGTTACCTCGCAGGCGGCGTGCTCGCGGACCGGATCGGCCGGCGCCTCACCTTTCTGGTTTTCGCCATCGGCGCGGGCGCGACCGCGGTCACGTACACGATGTTTCCGTTCGGCAACGGCGCCATGCTGGTTCTCGGGTTTCCGCTGGGGTTCTTCGCCTCGGGTGTGTTCAGTGCCATGGGGCCGTTCTTCACCGAGCACTTTCCCACGCGAGTGCGCGGCGTGGGCCAAGGCTTCGCCTACAACGTGGGCCGCGCGACGGGAGCGCTGTTTCCCACGCTGGTGGGCGTGCTTTCCTCGCGGATGGCGCTCGGGCAGGCGATCGGCTTATTCGCCGCTGGTGCATACGCCACCATGGCGTTGGCGGCTTTCTTGATGTCGGAGACTCGCGGGAAAGTTTTGACGCCGTAGGGCCGGTGGCCGCGCAAAATCACCGGCCCAAAGCTCGCCGAATGCGCGACAAGTGATGCCAGCTGTGCCGGACGGCATGGTCTTCAATGACGAACTGAGCGGTAACGGGAGCACCGAAAACCAACGAGAACGGCGCCGCCGTATCCAACTGTTCATCGGTGAACCGGCGTACCGCGGTAGACGCTTCGCGGCTCTTCTGCCGGAGTAGCTCAATGGTCGCGGCCCTTGTCGCTCCCGCCTGCTCCTGGGCGTGTTTGGCATTCAGTTCGGCGACAACCTCCCAGGTAACATCGGTGATCGCCTGGCTGCTGGCAATCGTCCGCGCCAGATCAATCTCAATCGGGTAAACGCTCGCAACATGATGCACGATGACGCCGATCGAGCGTCGGTCGCCGCCGCTCGGCGACAACGGCGCGCGCCAGTCCGCGTCGGAGAGGCCTTCCGCGAATCGAGCCAACGCATCCGCGCCTTCCTCGATCCGATTCGCCAACAATTCCGCACGCTGGCTGGCTGGGCGTACTTCCGCGAAGCCGCTCTTTGGTTCGTCCCTTTCGTCGATGGTTTGCGCAATTGCATTTGCGTTCATTGATGCTCGTCCTTTCCTTCTACTATGCGCGCGGGATGGACCTAAGTACTTGACCAAGCGGCCCGTATTCTTGGCCTGGCCGCCCATTTTCAGGCAAAGGGGTCCGCCCTCTGCGGTAAGCCGCGTGGCTGAGCAGGAATCGCATTTTCGATTGAACTCGAGTATCGGGGAGGAGCATTATTGTAGTAGTCGCGTCCTTTAAGGAGAAGCACCATGAAAAAGGGCGTTAGACGGATCCTCTTTTCGAGCGTCGTGCCGTTGTTTGCATTTCCGCTCGCAAGCGGTCAGGTTTCCGGACCCCCAACATTAACATCCTACATTGCTCAAATCGTGGATGGTGGGGCTTGGGCAACAACCATCGCCCTCACCAATACAAGTTCGAATCCAACTGAAGTCTACCTGAGTTTTTACCAGGAAACCGGTGGAGGCAAGACACAATCTTGGGGCCTCAACTTTGTAGAAATGACTTTCCCGCCAACGGCACCCCTGGTTCTGCCCGCAGGAAGCACCGTATTCTTGCACACTCTTGGTATCGCTGACGCTACGACTGTCGGCTACGGAGAAGTATCGGAACCGTTCCATCCTGGATCACCGGTGGTGACTGCGTATGCCATTTTCACACAACGCCTCCCAGGCCGGCAGGATCAGGAGGGAACCGCGGAGGCGGCACCGGCCGCCGTCCGAATCCTTGTGCCGTTTGACAATACGAACGGAGGCGTCACCAGCATTGCGATCGCCAATGATTCCGGGTATGATACTTCCATTTCCGTGGGGATTCGGACGCCTATGTCCACTATTCAGCCGGCTGCGATCACACTTCCTTCAGGGGGACACACCTCGTTTGCGTTCCCTACACAGTTCCCGGACACGGCTGACACGAGTGGCACGGCTGAGTTCTACAGCTCTCTCACCAGTTTTTCGATTCTCGCGCTGCGGTTCAGTTCCGGCGCTTTTACCACTGCCCCAGTGTATCCCGTTACCGGGCCACCCGTGATTATACCGGTGCCCTAAACCCCAAAAATCTTGCTTCCTGGTGGTCGAGAGTAGGAACTCCTGCCGCACTGTGCTTTCGATGATTAATTAGTGTCTCGCAGCGACCGCCTCGTCTGTCGGCGAACCCCACTTCATGGCCGCCTCTTGACAGCGCTATTTCTTCTAGGTGGCCCCCTTACAGGACAGCCCATTCCGAGGCCGCTTTTCTGGATTCCGAGTCGTCGAGCTGTGCACCGCCCGGCTAAGCAGGTAGGCGGCGGATAGAGCCCGTGATGCCGTCAACTGGCGGAGAGTCAGCGGATTGGTACCCGGAAGTGACCGTCACACCAGCTTTGAGGCGCACGAAAAATAGGGCTCATCGCGATTTTTGTCGCGACATCGCCTTGTTGTGGGTGTCCCCATGAACGCTTTGGCTTCTGGTTCACCTCTCGACATTCGTAGTCCACCATTCGCAGTTGATCAAAGTTTGGCGGGCACGGCGGCGCTTGGTTTCTCCGAGCCAGCTCGCGATTTCGGTCCATTGTTCGAGCGTGGCGGCGAGGTCCGTTTGCGGTAGCACGGAACTGGAAATCTCGTGAGCCATGAACCCAACTTCGCGCCATCTGCTTCGCTGTTCCTCGGAGATCTCATGCCGCCCGACACACAGATCACCAGCAAAGGCAATGAGATGCTCTGCCAGGAGGTTAACGAACAGCTTTCCGTGCAGCCATGCACGCGCACTCGCAGGATCCTTTTTGGGCAGGTGGCCGAACCCAAGAAGGGACTTCATTCGTTTGAACGCCAGCTCAATCTGCCAGGGCAACCGATACATCTTTAAAATCTGCGATGGCTCGAACTGGTGTGGGAGACTGGTCCACAAGAAGAAGTATGGCGCCACCCGCCATGATTCTTGGGGAACGTGGACTTGTTTCCGACTCGCCTTTCGTGCAATGAGTTTTCGAACGCGTCGTGTTGCCCCGGCCGTTCGCTTCACGGCGATTAATCGGCCATCGAGTCTTTGTCCTTTGTACCCGCAAATGTCGGCCACTCTTGTGGTTTGCCAACACGCAGCATTGCGAACCGGCGGAACATAGGAAAAGCGCAACCATCGGTTTCGAAGAGCGGGAGCGCATGATGATTAACTCGGGCAATCACGGCACCCTTTGCGGCAAGGACATGTGCGATACTCGTCGTACGCTTCACTAGAAACGCAATCGTTTTCGCTCCGTTTTTCAATCGAGTCGAACCACCTCGCGTAACGCTCCGAGACGGTACTCCAATCTGAGCCAATCGCGCCGGACATGACGGCAGCCGTGGAGCGCCCGCGAGGTCCGGTTGGGTTCGTTTAGGCTCTGTTGCTGCCGCGAGGTGTCGGTAGCGGATCACAACCGATGCGCCCTGGCCGCTCTCCGGCTGGGTGATGATCCTGTCCTCGCCCGTCATGAGGCGTTTCATCACCTCGCAATGGAGCACAGTTTATCGCACGTGCCCGAGAAGTCCCGGGATGGACCTAAGTACTTGACCTAGCGGCCCGTATTCTTTGCCTGGCCGCCCATTTTCTGGCCAATGCGGTGCGGCCCATGAGGTAACTCGCATCAGGCCGTCCAGATCGAAGGAGTACCCTGGTCGTGTCCGCTTGCGTGGCGCACACACCCGCTTGATAATCGTTATTCTGCATGCCGCATTACACATGTAAGACAGGCGGCGTTGAGGGCGTGGCTGATCGTGCTTTCCGTCCGGCGGTTCCCGGACACCCTTGGCGTACGATGGTCAATCGCTGATGGCGCGTAGGTTCTGGCGGTCCGCTTTCTACCTGGCCTTCGTTGTCCAAACGCCATTGGATTGCTTTGCGGCGGAGCGCTACCTTTTCGATGTCTTTGATCAGGATCGCGGGCTGGGCAATTCAACGGTAACGCGCCTGGCGATGGACCATCACGGCTTCCTCTGGATCGGCACAGAGAACGGCCTTTACCGCTACGATGGGCATCGTTTTCGGGCTTTCACCACGGCCGATGGCTTGCCAGCCAACAAAATCACTGCGATTCACGAGAGCCCGGATGGGACCCTGTGGGTAGGGACTTTGGAAGGGCTGGCGTGGAAAGAAGGCGTGGGTTTCCGCACGTCAAGCGCCGAGGCACTGAAGGGCTACATCAACCTGCAGGGGATCGCGTCCGATCGCAACGGCCGGGTCTTCATCTCTACCCGGAAAGGTGTCGCCGTGACCTCCACGCCTGCCGGAGGGAAAGGTGGGCAGGTGACTTTTCTCCCTTGGCCCTCAGCGGTGCCGCAGCACCGCGCCACCAACGTTTACGTGGCGTCGCCGGATGAGGTTTGGTTCGGATGCGATAGGGCGATCTGCCGGTGGAACGGCAAGGAAACCCGAGTGTGGGACCGCGAGGCGGGCGTGCCTCCACAGAGATGGGATTTCTTTCTGAAGGACAAATCCGGCAACCTGTGGGCCCGCAACCGGGAGGCGTTCATCGAAATGCAATCGGGTGCGAATCGGTTCCAGACCATCGATCCGCATGTTCCCGTCCAGATCTCATTTCCGCCGGAATTGGCGATGGACAGCAAGGGCCGAATCTTGGTGACCACCGACAGAGGCCTGGCGATCGGCGGCCCCGATGGTTGGAGGCTTGTCACTCAAAAGCAAGGGCTGCCGATAACCTTCGTGACCGCTGTCCTCGAAGACAAGGAAGGTCTCATGTGGGTCGGCACCTACGGCGGTGGACTGGCCCGGTGGATAGGCTACGATGCGTGGCGGAGTTTCACCGAGTTGGAAGGACTGGCCAGCAGTTCCATCTTTTCACTGGTGGAAGATCCTCCGTCGGGCATGTGGGTTGGTACGGCCGCCGGTCTGAGTCGCGGTGTTTTTTCCAAAGGAGCCTGGCAGTGGTCTGAAGTCTCCATTCCAGGCGTCGGTTGGGCCAGCGGTCTGGTGCGAGCAAAGGACGGTGTGCTCTGGATGCAGACGGACGGCCACTACGTGGTCCGATATGACCCGGCAACGCGCGGTTCCCGACGGCTGGGACCGTTCGCGGAGGGACCATACCACCTCCGGATCGACAGCAGCGGACGGCTGTGGATCGCCGGTTCTGGCGGCGTCTTGGTTGGTGGCGCCCAATCCCGGCTAAAGGACTTCGAAAGGATGCGGCCACCCGGCGCCACGGAGGGCACGGTTTTCACGGCGACGCTAGAAGACGCGCGCGGCGACCTGTGGATCGGATCGATGTCCGGCTTGTTCCGGCGGTCGCAAGGCAAGTGGTTTCGATATGACAAGAGCAACGGGCTCCGTGCCAACAGGGTCATTGATCTGACGTCGTCCCCGGAGGGTGACGTGTGGGTGAGCTATTCGGAGCCCAAGGGAGTCGACCGCATACGCGCGTCGGGTGACACGGTGCAGATCGAGAACTTCGACCGCTCGAACGGACTGATTTCCGACCGTGTCTACTCGACCGCGTTCGATGGGAAAGGCCAGTTATGGATCCTGGACGATCACGGAGCAGCAGTCCGGCAGGGTGACACTTGGGTGCATTTCAACCGGGCCGATGGGCTGACCTCGAACGGTTCCACGGGGAGGGCTTTCTGGGCCGCCGCCGATGGAGCCATCTGGATCGGAAGCGAGCGAGGGCTGTCGCGGTATGAGCCGCCGGATACTCTCAAGGCGCGCGCGGAGCCTCTCCAGGTGACGTACTCCGAAGTGCGGATCGGCAAAGAGACACTCGATCCGGAGTTGGGGGCGTTCGTGGAACCCACTCCACAAGCCTTCGTGGCTACATTCAGCGCGCTCCTGCTGGCACTAGGGCCAGAGGTTCGGTACCGCTACCGGATCGCCGGATTCGACGACCGCTGGCAGGAAACCGCGCAGCCCGAGGTGCGGCTCGATTATTTACCTCCGGGCCGGTACCGGCTCGAGGTGCAGGCGCGCCGGCCTACACAGCCCTGGATTGGGCCTGCCGCTACGCTTGCGCTGGAGGTCCGTCCCCGTTGGTTTGAGACGACCCTGTTTCGCGGAATCCTTCTGGCGCTGGTTTGCGCCTCCCTGTGGTTGGTTGCAAAGGTTCATCGGAGAACCGCGGCAGCGGCGCGCGAGACTCTCGAGAGCACGGTGAAGCAGCGAACCGCCGAGTTGCAGGAAAGTGAAGAACGCTTTCGGAATATGGCCGACACGGCTCCGGTGATGATCTGGGTTTCCGGCCCGGACAAGCTTTGCACTTTCTTCAACCAGGGATGGCTCACCTTTACGGGCCGTACGATGGAACAGGAACTGGGCAACGGCTGGGCCGATGTGGTGCATCTCGATGACCTGAATCGCTGCTTTTCCACCTACTCCACATCGTTCGACGCGCGCCGCAGTTTCGAGATGGAATACCGGTTGCGCCGCGCGGACGGAGAGTACCGATGGTTGCTGGACGCTGGTGTTCCGCGCTTCACATCGGACGGCGCTTTCGCTGGCTACATCGGCTGCTGCACCGACATCACCGAAAGCAAGCGCGCCGAGCAATCGCTCCGCGAACTGTCCGGCCAGTTGATGAGGCTCCAGGAAGAAGAACGGCGGCGGATCGCGCGGGAGCTGCACGACAGTGCCGGTCAGAACCTGGCCGCATTGAAGATGAATCTTACCCGATTGGCGCAAACCGGCAGTTCCCCGAAGTCCGGAGAAGTTATCGCCGATAGCTTGACGCTCGCTAACACAACGTTGAGCGAGATTCGGACGATTTCCTACTTGCTCCACCCGCCCCTGCTGGATGAATTGGGCCTGGCCGGAGCGGTTCGTACTTATATCGACGGTATCAATGCGCGTTCGGCGATTCGCGTTCATTTCGAAATTGATCCGGATCTGGGCCGGCTCGCGCCGGAGTTGGAGACCGCGCTCTTCCGCATCATTCAGGAAGGTCTGACGAATGTCCACAAACATTCGGCGTCCGAACAGTGCTGGGTCTCGATCCGGAAGACTGATGCTCAGGTCGCTTTGGAGGTTCGCGATGATGGCGCTGGTCTGCCCGCTGAGATACAGGCGGAACTGGCAAAGGGCGCACCTGCCGTCGGCTTGGGACTCTCCGGTATGCGGGAGCGGGCACGCCATCTCGGAGGACACTTGGAGATCGAGTCCAACGGGAGCGGTTGTGTGATTCGTGCCGTTTTCGCAGCGGGCCGGTAACGAGGCGAGAGTCCACTGCGCGGCGGCCTAGCCGCCCATTTTGGGGCCATGGATCCGCCCCCCGTATTCGCTCATCCCCTCATCTGCGGAGTCCCATGCCGTAAAAGCGACACCCCCAACCCCGTCTAGTTGGCCAGAAGATCACGGCCGTTCTGCCTCTCAATCATCGAAGTCCTACAGGATGCATCACCATGACCCGGCAGAAGAAAGCTCATCTCTGCTTACCGGAGGCAATGTTGAAACGGCTGGCAATAAAGACCCTGATCCTTATTAGTGTGCTTGCGAGTAGTGCAAGCATGGCATTTGCGGATCTCGCCGAGATCGATGCCACATTTGAGGCAGTAACCAAGGGGATTCCGAACCACAATCCCATCGATGGGTTTTTTCCAGAGAGCCTGGGCGACCGGGGCGTGGTCATCACCGGCGAGGTCGCGATTGAAGATCCCAGCCGCGCCGCG
Source organism: Bryobacteraceae bacterium (assembly GCA_035516375.1). Taxonomy (GTDB): domain Bacteria; phylum Acidobacteriota; class Terriglobia; order Bryobacterales; family Bryobacteraceae; genus PSRJ01. Next base: position 15,875 of record DATJAK010000060.1, on the reverse strand, counting down.
GAAATCAGCGAGCAAGTGATGGACGACGGGCAACTCACCGGGTATCTGTCCGAGGGTGCGATCACTGGCAGCTATCTGGACGCGGCCAACTTCTACAATGCGATTGACAACGCCAACCTCGCCAAGTGGGTTTTCGCCCTTGCGGATAGCTACTATCGCGAACCGGACGAACGGTATCTGGACGACGCCACCGGCCCGCACGGCTGGCTCGACAGCCGGGGCACCGTCGTCACCATCAGTGACCCTTCCGGCGGAGGTGGGAAACTCAACATCGGAATCAACTCCAATGGCCAAATCGTGGGGCTGGTTTACAATCGCTGGGGGGTTCAGAGTATTGCACAGAGAGCCGACCCTCAGCTGTCCGAAGCTACGGAGCCGAGGTCGTTCCCCCTATTGGCTGGATGCCTGGCCGTGGTGGTCATCGCGGCCCGCCGCGTACGCGCACGAAACGCCGTTCGCCGCGCGGTCTATTCGTCGTCGCCGGGTTTGGATGAGAAGCGAACGGCCTTGCCAATCTCTGCCGGTCCGGATTGTTCCGCTTCCTGCGCCAGTTGAGTGAGCGTGGCGGCTAGCTGCCGGGCAGCGTCCACTTGCAGATCCATTCGGACCACAAACTCGCCGGCCAGTTTGCCGGTTTCCTTCACCACCAACTTCAACGAGACCTGCGAGCCGAACAACCTGGTGTTCGACGCCCGTCCGTTGATTGAATCCAGTTCCAGGACGCGCCCGGCGTGCAGGTCCGGGATTGCCTCGCGCAACGCACGCGGAAATGACATGGTGTTGCGGCGCGCCAGGCGGCGCGCGGGCGCAGGATTCTGGTGCTGTAGCTCAGTGCCCATGGAGGCTAGTGTAAGATACTCTCCGGTCCGAAAGGTCTCTCGTTGGGTTATACTGGCCGCATCTCTATGCGTTCACTGGCTCTTCCCTTCTGTTTTTGCGTGCTGGCCGCCACTGCGTTTGGCCAGAATACCGGCGCCATTTCTGGCGTAGCTTCCGCCCCAGGCGGCGTGCTCGTCGGCGGCGCCAACATCCAGGCTAAGAACACCACCACGGGAACCATCTACAAGGCCACCAGTTCGGCCAAAGGCATGTACACGCTGGCGGATTTGCCGGCGGGCACGTACGACGTTTCGGCCACTGGCCCGATCCTGGTACCGTTCACTCAGAAGAACGTCGCTGTGGAAGCGGGGAAGACCCTGTCGCTCAACATCCAGTTCCGCGAAGGCACGCAACTGAGCACCTTGGGCGAGGACCCCACAGCCATTGGCGCTGATCAGCGGAAGCATGGGCCGCCTTCCGGTCCCACGCCGCGCATGGCCGACGGCAAACCGGATTTTTCGGGCGTGTGGTGGCAGCCGACTGAGGTGGACCCCGGCCAGCCGGAGTTTCTTCCGTGGGCCGTGCAAATGGCCAAAGAACGCGCCGACAATGGCCGCGTCGATAGCCCGCAGACCCATTGCTTGCCCGGCGCGGTGCTGCGCCTGGGGCCGGTGTGGGAATTTGTCCAGAGCAAAGACTACATGGTCGAGATTTCCGATGACGACAGCCCCGGCTTTCACCAGATTTATCTCAGCCGCAAACATGCGGAAGATCCCAACCCGCAATGGTATGGCGACTCGGTGGGGCACTGGGAAGGCGACACGCTGGTGGTGGATCGAACCGCGTTTGACGACCGTGTTTGGCTCGACCAGGCACTGCATCCCCATAGCGACAAGCTGCACGTGATCGAACGCTATCGACGTCCCGATCTGGGCCACATGGAAATCGAGATCACGGTGGATGATCCCGGCATCCTGGCTAAGCCCTGGACCATCAAACGGAAGGCCGATCTGGCGCCGACCGAGCGGATCTACGAATTCATCTGCGGCGAGAATAACAAAGATATTCCGCACCTGCTGCGAAAGTAGATACCGTGCCGGCGGCGCATCGCGCGCCCCCCTCATGCTGAATCAGCCTTTCCGCCCCGAAACGCGCACAGTCCAGCGTAAAGGCTCTCCCGCCATTCGCTCGCACCATGCTGATCTGTGCGTGATCGGCGCAGGAATCTCCGGCGTTTCCGCCGCCGTGGAAGCTGCGCGGGCCGGCCGGGAAGTGATCCTCATGGACGGACTGCCGGCCCTCGGAGGCCAGGCCGTCAATTCCATCGTTGGCATAATCTGCGGCTTATTTGGAAACGGCCCCAATGGAAAACAACTGACCCACGGAATTGCCGACGACATCCTGCGCGATCTCGGCGCCACCGGCGATGTCGAGGTCCGGATGGGCGGCATATCGCCCAACGTGTATTACAACGAGGTGGCCCTTGGACGGTGGGTGGAGAAGACCATTCTGGCGCACCGGATCACGCCGTTGGTTGGAGCCATCCTGCGCCACGTCCGCACCGAAGGCCGGCGAGTGGTGGCGCTCGAAATCGCCACGCGCTATGGAGACGCCGAGGTTCAGGCCGACGGGTTCGTCGACGCCACGGGCGATGCAGCTTTGGTATGGCAGGCGGGCCTCGAATGCCGCGAGCCGGCCGAAGGCGTGATCTACGGCTCGCAGATGATGGTGATTGAGAATTTTGAGCCGGCGCACGCGCCCAGCCGCGAAGAGATGTCCACCCGTATACGGAAACGGGGCGCGCACTACGGGCTGATCCGCCGCGATGGCTTTGCCATGAACCTGCCCGGCGGGCGAACCGCCATCGTCAATATGACTCACGTGGAAACGCCGCTCGATCCGTTCGAAGCGTCGCGCAAGGGGATCGAAGGTAAGGAGCAGGCGGATTGCACGATGGATTTTCTGAAGGGCGAATTCCCCCAGGCGTTTGGCGAGGCTCGCGTCCGCGCGTATGGCCTGCCCGGCATCCGGCAGACCCGCTGGATCGTGGGCTGCCATCACCTCACCGTGGACGAGGTGCGCCAGGGCGTGCAGTTCGAGGACCGCATCGCACGCACCGCCTGGCCGCTCGAACAGCATCACCACGCGGAAGGATATGTGTGGGAGCCGTTCGCCGAAGACCACGTTCACTACGTGCCGCTGGGAAGCCTGGCGCCGCCGGCGGCCGACAACATATTGGCTGCCGGTCGATGCATCGACGGCGACGCCACCGCGCTCTCGAGTGTGCGCGTGATGGGTCCGTGTATTGCGATGGGCGCGGCGGCGGCTCACGCGCTCGATCTGGCCGGGACGGGCAGCGTGCATCAGATCGATCTGGCAGCCTTGCGCAAACGGATCGCTACCAATATCGAGGGATAGCCGCCGCTCCCTGATAAGATTCACGAGGGGGCGATTTTATGGCACTTTCCGACTGGCTCCTCGGAATCCTCCTATCGGAGAACAAAATCATGCGAAACCTTTGTAAAACCCGGACCGTGTTGCTGGTGGCCGCCTTCCTGGCGCCGGTTTGCGTTCAGGCTCAGACTACCTGTTCGAATTCGAGCCTGACCGGCACCTACTTCTACTTCTTCGGCGGCAACTTCTTGCGGAGCGATGCCGGGTTTTTCGTACCCTACGCCGAGTCGGGTAAGTTCACAGCCGATGGAAACGGCGGGATTACGGGGCAGGGCACGGCGTATATCGTCTTCAACAGTGGTCTGTCGGCTGTTTCTTTGTCCGGGACATATAACGTGAAGCCGGATTGTTCCGCGACCCTTACCCTGACTGCCGGAATCATCATCAATCTTCAAATTCTCTCCGGCGGGAGCCGGCTACTGCTGGCAACGGCCACGGCTAATTTCGGAGATACCGGCGAGGCCTACCGCGCGGCCAACGCCAGCGGCAGCCAGTGCGGCAACGGTTGGTTAAGCGGAACCTACAGTTACACGCAGGTGGGCGGCTTTCAGTATGATCAGGCCGGCGATGTTGCCTACTCCTCCGAAATCGGCCAAGTCGTCGCGGATGGTAATGGAAACATAACCACGACGAATATCTACACGGCGGTAGCCGGCGGAGCGTCGGAAAGCGGCACCGGGACCTATACCATCAATAGCGATTGTTCCGGGACTTACCAGGTGACCTATCCCGGTTCCACTACGCCGTTCACTTACAACATTGCTCTGGTAGAGGGCAACACTCTATTGTTTCTGGAGACCGACGGGTTCGCGGTAACCGGTGTGGGGCACCGCCAGTCGCCGGGGTCGATCTTGCCGCAATTTGTCTTCGGCGCGGGAACCTGGTACTCGGCTCTGTATTTCACCAACCCGAACAGCTACAGTGTCACCTTCACGGTGAATTTCACGGCCGATGGAGGCACGCCTCTGACCGTGCCGTCGCTCGGCGGGTCATCGGTCTCGGTCACGATCCCGCCGAATGGCACGTCAGTTTTGGAAGCTCCCAATTCCGGCTCGTTCGGTGAAGGGTACGCCACGGCCGCGCTGCCTGCCGGTGTTACGGGATACGGCATCTTCCGGCAAACCGTCAGCCAGCGGGATCAAGAGGCCGTCGTGCCGCTCGCCAGCGCAGCTTCCACCACCAGCACGCTCGCGTGGGACGAAACGGTGGGCACGGTTTCCCTTGCGATCGCGAATCCCAGTGCTGTCTCGACCAACGTTACCATCACGGTCTGGGATACCAGCGGCAACAACCTCGGCACATCGCCACCCATTCCTCTGTCGGCCAATAGCAAGACGGAGGGAAACCTGGATACCCTCGCCGGCATCAGCCTCGCGGGCAAGCGCGGCTCGGCTCAATTCACCGTCACCACGGGGAACGTGGCTGTCCTCGGGCTCCGGTTCATCGGCGGCGGGGCTTTCACGTCGATTCCGGCAACGGGTAACTGAGCGGCTGGGGCACAATAGTAACGATGACGCTGACCGACGGCGAGAAGGCCATGCTGGATGGGGCTTGCGGCCCCGGAAAGCAGAAGGCCATGGAACTGCTCGTCCGGTATGCCGAAGCTCTGGGCGCGGAACGTTTTGTCGATACCAATAATGTTGCCGGAGTGCCCGGATCGTCGTCGCTGTTCCTGCAAAACTACTACAAGCAACATGCAGGCAACGGCGATTACGAAACCATCTATTCGCTCTACGATCTCGACAGCGATGTGGTTGTTCCCGTCCCGAAGGCAAGTTCGTATTGCTGCCACCTGCAAGGCGGGATGGATCCGGAGTTGTGGCCGGCGCAGGGGATGAGCCGCGAAGCCTACGAGCACTTCCGCGAAGATGAAGCTGCGGTGGCGAGCCATGGCATTCAACTGTTGAAGACCTGCACGCCGTATCTTGCGGGCAATGTGCCGGTGAAGGGCGAGCACTGCGCGTGGATGGAGTCCTCGGCGGTGGTGTTCCTCAATTCGGTGATCGGTGCGCGCACCAATACCGAAGGCCGCGAGAGCACCAGCGCCGCCACCATCACCGGCAAGATTCCGGATTGGGGACTTCACCGCGACGAGTACCGCTATGGCACGCACGCGATCGAAGTGGAAGTGCCGGTGGAGAGCGTGATGGATTGGGGCATGTTCGGCTATTTCGTGGGCCAGGCGGTGGAAGAAAACATTCCGGTGATCACGGGCGCGTGTGGTCAGCCTAATCTCATCCGTCACAAACATTTCGGCGCCGCGGCTGCTTCCTCGGGCGGAGTGGAGATGTATCACATCGTGGGGTCCACTCCCGAAGCCGCTACGCGCGAAATGGCGTTCGGGCCGCGCAAACCCGTCGCTACTATCAAATATGGGCCGGCCGAACGGCGCGCCGTCTACGAACGGCTCAATTCCAACGGCAGCCGATCCGACGTCGATTTCGTCATGCTCGGCTGCCCCCACTATTCGATCGAGCAGCTTTGGGAAGTGGCCCGCCTGCTGGATGGCAAAAAGATCAGCGACCGTTGCCGGCTATGGATCTTCACCTCGCGCGCGGTGAAGAGCACGGCGGATTTGAATGGCTACACCAAGACGATCCAGGATGCGGGCGGGCTGCTGATGACCGACACTTGCTCGGCGATCGCGCGGGCCGTACCGCCCGGCACCAGGGTGGTGGCGCTCGATTCGGCCAAACAGTCGCACTATCTGCCGGCGATCATGGGGATTGAAGCCTGGTTCGGCACCACCGAGGATTGCATCCGGGCGGCGCTTACCGGCCGCTGGAATGGAGCGCTGGCATGAGCACCCGCACGATTATCCTGCGCGGCCGCAAGGTGGTGGGCGGCTGCGCGGAAGGGGAGGCCCTGGTCACTCGCGAGGCCATTTCCGGGTGGGGCGGCATTGATCCGATGACCGGGACCGTGATCGAAACGCATCACGAACTGCGCGGCGTAAGCTTCAAGGATAAAGTGCTGGTCTTTCCGGGAGCGAAGGGTTCTTCCGGCTGGTCGAATGCGTTTCACATGGCGCGGCTCACCAATTCCGCGCCCAAAGCGATGGTGTTCAACATTATGAATACCAAGATCGCGCTGGGCGCGGTGGTGACGCATGCGCCGGCGGTGACCGGCTTCGATCAAGACCCGTTGAGCGTGATCGAGACTGGCGACTGGGTGAAGGTGGATGGCGACCGGGGAGTGGTGGAAGTGACCAAGCGCGGCGTATGAGTTCGCGCGATTCCGATTTCAATTTTCGCGATGGTGACTTGACGCTGTGCTTGACTTCGCTCGAGCCGCATCCCATTCATTGGGTGCCCACCTGTCATTTCGCGATGGTCCACGCCGACTCCGGCGAGCTTTTGGGCAACATCAATCTGCGCACCTCCTCGACGTTCGACCAGTTCGTATATTCCGGGCACATCGGCTACGGAGTCGAGGAGAAACATCGGGGGCGGCGCTACGCGGCGCGTGCGGTGCGTCTGCTGTTTCCCCTGGCAAAGAGGCTCGGACTCGATCCGCTGTGGATCACCTGCGACCCCGAGAATACGGCATCGCGGAGGACTTGCGAAATTGCCGGCGGCCAGTTGGTGGAAATTGTGGATGTCCCCGAAGGACACTTTTTGCGCGCCGAGGGCGTGCACGCGAAATGCCGCTATCGGTTCGATCTCCTCTCGGTCTGATGGCGTGGCTTACGATAAGCCACCAACGCGATGGTGACCACCTCTTTTCAATCACTTCCAATTGGCCGGTGGCTGATCGTAAGCCACCAGTTGCCTGTGGGGTGCAGGGCCGACCCCACTTGCTGCGTCTTCGAACCTCTGTAGGGCAGACCATCGGTTTCCGTCGTCTGCCGGTGCTGCACAGCGGCGCACAGGCGCGCTTCGCACACCCTGGCAGACCGCGAAAGACGACGGTCCCCACGGAAGGCAGCGAAATACGCCTCGTTACTGGTGACGCAGACCACTAGGTGCCTGTCGCGGCGCCTGCAATGATATGACAGCGATTCTCGGTCAAGCTGCGATAGACTGTTGGGAATCATTGCCGCATCCGGCAATCCAAAGGAGACTTCCTTATGAGAGCGCTTCCACAAACTCTGGTTCTGGCGGCGATCATGGCCGCCTTGTGCGCCGCTGGTCCGGCTGCTGCGCAGCCTGCCGCCAAATCGCAGGATCAGCCAGTGCCGCGCCTGCCCAACGGCAAACCAGACCTGAGCGGCGTCTGGGATCATCCCCGCGTAGGGGATATGACTAAAGACGTCAGCGGTAAATGCGCCGGTGAGACCCCCGGCTGCAAGAACACCGGCGCGGGTGAACTCCCGTTCACTGCCATGGGCCTCGCCGAATTCAAGAAGGAACCGAAATTCGATTATGGCGTGCACTGCCTGCCGTGGGGCTATGTCCGCTCGTGGGGCACGCCGTATCCGCTCGAGTTCATCCAGAACTCGCAAAAGCTGGCGATCCTGTTCGAGCAGAACAATATGTTCCACGTCGTCCCCACCGATGGGCGCGATCATCCCAAGGACCTCGATGAGACATGGCTCGGCAACTCGATTGGAAAGTGGGACGGCGACACGCTCGTGATCGATACGACCGGGTTCAACGCGAAGACCTGGCTGGACACCGCCGAGCACCCGCTCAGCCAATCGCTGCACGTGATCGAACGGATCTCACGGCCGGATTACCGGCACTTGAACTATGAAATCACGATCGATGATCCGGTGATGTACACGAAGCCGTGGAAGAATACGCGCGTGTTCGTGCTGATGAAACCAGGCCAGGAGATTCTGGAATACTCGTGCGACGAGAACAACAAAGAGATCGTCGAGGGGCATGTGACGGACGCCTGGACGCATAAGTGAGTGGCGTGGGGCAGGCGTGGCAAGAACCGTAGACATCTCCGCGATCATCGAGCGCCAAAAACTCGGCCGCTTCCTGGTTGGGCTGGTGGTGATCTCGTGGATCGTCACGTTCTTCGATGGCCTGGACTCGAACCTGATCAGTTTCGCATCGCCTTATTTCGCCAAAGATTTCCACCTCAGCCGCATCCAAACGGGCAACATCTTCAGCATGGGGCTGCTCGGCACCATGATCGGCGGCTTCCTGCTCGGCTACGTGGGAGACCGGATTGGCAGGCGGCCCACCATCATCTTCGCGACCGGAGCATTCGGCTTTCTGACGCTGGGCTTTTTCCTGGCGCATGGTTACTGGTCGCTGTTTGTGCTGCGGCTGATCGATGGTATTCCGCTTGGCGGAATGCTGCCGCTCGCCTGGGCTCTCAATATCGAATACGCTCCCAAGCGGTACCGCGCCACGATTGTGACCGTGATTATGATCGGCTACTCGCTCGGTACGGCGTTGGGAGGGCCGGTGGCGATCTGGCTGATTCCGAAATTCGGCTGGAAGGCCGTGTTCCTCTTCGGTGGCGTCGCTGCCATTCTGAGCGCGGGGGTCTTGTTTGCGCTCCTGCCTGAGTCGATTCGCTTCCTGACGAGCAAGGGCGGGCGGCCGGAGCGGATCGAGGCGATCGTACGGCGCTTTGCGCCCGGCGAAACGATTCCGGCCGGCGCTACTTTTGAAGTGGGCGACGAAGCCGGCCTGAGCAAAGACTTCAAGCCTTCCCTGCTCTTTCGCGGCGAGTTGCGCTGGATTACGCCGCTCATCTGGACGGCTTATATCGCCAGCTCGTTCGCCGTTTTTTTCATGGTGAACTGGACGCCACTGGTATTTGAGGCGCTGCGGTTCTCACGAACCGAAGCCGCCACCGCCGCGTCCCTCAACTCCGCTATGGGAGCGCTGGGCGGGGTCCTATTGATGCGATTTACCGATCGGCGCGGCTCGATCGCGATTACCGTCATGCCGATTATGACGTTCGTTCTGCTCCAGGTGGCCACGTTCGCCACCATCGGCCACGGGGCCTTTCTCGCGCTGGAGGCTCTGATCGGCGGGTTCCTGATTGGTGGCCACTTCGGCATGCACAGCATCTGCGGGATCTTCTATCCGAGCGCCTATCGCGGAAACGGCGCGGGCTGGGCGACGTCGGTGGCGAAGATCGGGTCGGTGGCAGGCCCGATGGTCGGCGGCTGGGTACTTTCCACCAGTCTGCCGGTGCGGGATATTTTCGCGGTGCTGGCCATTTGCCCGGCAGTATTCGCCATCTGCATCTACATTGTGGGCCGCATGCACCGCCACATCCTCGGCCGCGAAGCGCTGGCAATTTCGGCTGGGACGGGCCTGGCGCTAGCTGAGAAGTGACCGGTAGGACAGGCCATCGGTTTTTGTGGCCTGTCTGCTTGCGAAGTCAAGAGCGACAGACGGCAAAAGGCGACCGTCTGTCCTACATAACGCTGCGGCGCTCTGGTCTTCATCGTCCGGTTCCTCGCCGTACAGGTGGACGTAGTAGCTCGAAACCCCGCATAACGCGAGCAGAATCAAGAGCACCACCAGCCAGCGGACGGTGCGGACGTTCCAGGGCTTTTCGTGCGAGACGGCGGAAATCGTGGCCCGTACGATGGCAAACGAAGCGCCGGCGGCCAGGGCAAGCTTGAGGTACCACGGCATCAGATCCAGGTGACTCTGGCCGCCCACCTGGCTCCAGACTTCGAAAACTGTGAACAAAGCGATCAGGAACTGCGTCGTATAAGCGAGGCGAAGAACGGGCATTCCAAAAGGATGAAACTTCATCTTACGGTATCCTGAAGAAAAGATGGCCCCGTCCCAATCCGATTCCGTCCGTTCCCGTCAGCAGTTCCAAAATGCCTTCCGGCTGGCGCTTGACTCCATCCGGGTGCACAAATTGCGCAGTTTTCTTACCTTGCTCGGCGTCATCATCGGGGTGGCGAGCGTCATCCTGGTGGGGGCGGCCATCGACGGCGTGGGAGTCTACGCGAAGGAGAGCACCTCCAAAGCATTCGGAGCTGAGTCGTTCATCGTGGCGCGGATCGCCGGCAATGGCATGTCGCGGCGCGAGTATTTCGACCACCTGAAGCGCAACAAGCCCATCGGCAACGACGAACTGCGTTTCGTGAAGGCGGAGGTGGGAGGCGACGTGCTCTTCAGTCCCTACCACAACCACACTTCCGATGTGAAGCGCGAGAACCTGACCTGCGAAGACACGAACGTGTATGGCGTCTCCGCCGATATGCCCGCGATCCGCGACGTCGATCTTTCCGATGGCCGGTTCTTTACCGACGCCGAGGAACGCGCGCGCGTACCGGTGGCGGTAATCGGCGAAACGGTTCGGGACCAGTTGTTTGCGCCAGGGTCTTCGCCGCTCAATAAGGACATCCGGGTGGATGGCATCGATTTTATGGTGGTGGGAGTGCTTGCCAAGCTCGGCTCCTCGTTCGGCCAGGATCAGGACCGCATCCTCTATATCCCGACCGGCGCGTTCGATCGGTTGTATGGTCCGGGTTTAGGGTATGCCGTATTCGCGCGGCCGAAGCCGGGCAGCGGGCTTACGCTCGAACAGGCACTCGATAAAACCCGCGTCGCCCTGCGCACCCGGTTTCACGAGCCCCCCGGCGAACAAGACAAATTCGACACGATCACCCCCGACGCCGTACGCGGATTTATCGATCAGGTGCTGGGCCTGGTAGCCGCCGTGGTGGTGCCCATCACCTGCATTTCGCTGGTGGTGGGCGGCATCGTCATCATGAACATCATGCTGGTTAGCGTGACGGAGCGCACGCGGGAGATCGGCGTGCGCAAATCGCTGGGCGCGCGGCGCGGCGACGTGATGATGCAGATCCTGATCGAAGCGGTGGTGCTGGCCATGATGGGCGGGGCGCTGGGAGTGGCGCTGGGCGCGGTGGCAACCCTCATCCTGGGGCGCATCTTCGATCTGTCGCTGCACATCACCCTGGGCTACGTGGCGCTGTCGGTAGTGGTCTCAACCGTTGTGGGCGTGGTTTCGGGCTGGTACCCGGCGGCGCGCGCGGCCCGGCTCGACCCGGTGGTGGCCCTGCGGGCGGAGTAGACAGTGAACATCAGCGCGGCGGAGAACATGCAGATGGCGGTGAACGCGGTGTGGAGCCACCGCTTCCGCTCGCTGCTCACCATCCTGGGAATCGTCATCGGCATCACCACCGTGGTGACGGTGGCGTCGCTGCTCACCGGGTTGCGCCAGGGCGTGGTGACGTTTTTCCAGGAGCTGGGGCCGGACAGCATTTTTCTGTTCAAGACGACGGGCGATCCCAACAACGACCAGCGGGTTCCTCCCAAGGAGCGGAAACGGCGGGCCATGAAGCCGGAGTACGCCGACCAGATCCGGCGCTGGTGCGCATCGGTGGAAGACGTGGGGATCACGCTCTACATTCCGCCGGCGGTGGACGGCAACCCCATCACGGCGCGCGTGCCGGGCTACGAGTCGGACACCATCAACGTTTCGGGGCTGTCGCCCAACATGGACCAGATCTCGCCGCGGGATTTCGCGGCGGGCCGGTATTTCACGCCGGAGGAAGATGCGCGTGGGACACACGTAGCGGTGATCGGCGACAGCGTGGCGCAGGCGCTGTATCCGGGCGGCAAGGCGGTGGGCAACACCATGATGATCGACGGCGCCGAGTTCACCGTGATCGGCGTGTACGCCAAGGCGAAGGGCGGGTTCTTCGGCGAGAACGGGATGGATAACGCCGTGGTGATCCCGCTGCGGACGGCGGAGAGCCGCTACCCGCAGATAGACCGCTTCATGATTGTGGCCAAGGCCAGGGCGGGGCAGAGGCAGGAAGCGTTCGAGGAAGTGGAGGGCGCCATGCGACGCATCCGGCGCTTGCCGACGGGCACAGAGGACGACTTCGCCATTTCCACGCCGGACCAGATCATCCAGCAGTTCGACCGCATTACCGGGCTGATCGGCCTGGTGGCGATCGCGATTTCGGGCCTGGGGCTGCTGGTGGGCGGCATCGGAGTGATGAACATCATGCTGGTGAGCGTGACCGAGCGCACGCGCGAGATTGGGGTGCGCAAGGCGATCGGCGCGCGGCGGCGCGACATCATCGGGCAGTTTCTGGTGGAAGCGATGACGCTGACCGGCGCGGGCGGGCTGTTGGGCATCGCCATCGCGGTGCTGATCACCATGCTGGTGGGCGCGCTGGTGCCGTCGCTGCCCTCGACGGTGCCTTCGTGGGCGCTGGTGACGGGCTTTTCGGTATCGGTGGCGGTAGGGATGTTCTTCGGGGTGTGGCCGGCGGTGAAGGCGGCGCAACTCGATCCGGTAGAAGCATTGCGGTACGAGTGAGGCCGCAGACTGGGATGGTGCCGCGGCTTGTGGGCGTTCGACGCTTGCCAATTCGTCATCGGATTGTGATGGCCCCCTGGGGCTCTTTCGGCGACATCCATCCCTACATCGCGGTGGGCATTGGTCTCCGGAAACGCGGCCACGCGGTGACCATCGCCACCTGCGAGATCTACCGCCGGAAAATCGAGGGCGAAGGAATGGTCTTCGCGCCCATGCGGCCGGATGTGGGCGAGCTGATGAGCGATCCGGAAACGCTGCGGCGCGCGCTGGACCTGAAGCACGGAACCGAGTACGTGGTCCGATCGCTGGTGCTGCCGTTTCTGGAACAGACGTACAACGACCTCCGCAGTGCCGCGGCGGATGCCGATCTGCTCGTCAGCCATCCCGTGACCTACGCACTCCCTCTCGTCGCCGAGACCCTGGCATTGCCCTGGATTTCGGTCGTATTGGGGCCGTTGGGATTGTTCTCATCGTGCGACCCGCCTGTCTTCGCGCCGGCGCCGGGCCTCATCCGCCTGCGCCCGCTCGGCCGATGGCCGTATTGGTTGTTCTACTCGCTGTTCAAAGCGATGAGCCGGTCGTGGGGCGCGCCCATCGATGAGTTGCGGCGGAAGATCGGCCTGGCGTCTGCGCGGAAGCATCCGCTGGTGGAAGGAGCCTTCTCGCCGTACGGCACGCTGGCCTGGTTCTCGCGCGAATTTGCGAGGCCGCAGCCGGACTGGCCCGGCCGCACGGAGGTCACGGGCTTTCCATTTTACGACCGGCGCGCTCCCGATCACGAGACCGATCCCGCGCTGGCACGCTTCCTGTCGAATGGCGAACCGCCGATCGTTTTCACGTTGGGCACCTCGGCCGTGTGGCACGCGGGCGATTTCTACGAACAGAGCCTGGCCGCCGTGACGCGGCTTGGCCGGCGGGCTGTCCTGGTGCTTGGTACCCAATGCGGCAACCATCTGCCTGGCTCTCTGCCCGACTCAGTCATGATCACGGAGTATGCGCGCTTTTCGGAACTGTTTCACCGGGCGGCCGTCAACGTGCATCACGGCGGGATCGGAACCACCGCACAAGCATTGCGTGCCGGAAAGCCGATGCTGGTTGTGCCGTGGAGCCACGATCAACCGGACAACGCCACCCGGGTCGCCAGGCTCGGCGTCGGCCGGACTCTGTATCGGCGCGACTACACTGCGCGGTCGGCGTTCACGGAGATCGAACGATTGCTGAAAGTTCCGGCGTATGCCTCGCGGGCGGCCGAGATCGGGCGGCGCATCCAGGAAGAAGACGGAGTCACGTGCGCCTGCGACGCGATCGAATCGATCGCGGCTGCGGCACGGAGGTAAGCCGGTCGCAGATTTTTACCCGGATAATATTGACATGTGGATTTCGATCTCCGCGGGACCGTTCCCGAAGTGCTGGCGCGCCCTTCCGCAGCGCATTCGCACCGGTCCGGGTCGTCCCAAGCTCGGGGTGGTGGCGCGGGAGGTGTCGCTTCTGCCTCGCCACTGGGAGTGGCTCGAACAACAACCGAACGGCGCTTCGGCCGCCATTCGCAGGCTGGTCGACGAGGCGCGCAAAAGGGACCCTGGCGAGGAACGGACCCGCCGGGCAATCGAAGCGGCCGGCCGTTTTCTCTCGGCCATGGCAGGCAACCTGCCGGGCTATGAAGAGGCGACTCGCGCCCTTTTTGGACGGAACCGCGAGCGATTTGACGAGCTCATCAGGGACTGGCCGCACGACATTCGCCTGCACGTTCAGTGCCTGGTCCGTGATCCGCTCCAGAGGTGCGAGCATGATTGAATGCATGGCGCGCGCCAGACTGGTGGCGCTCGTGGCACCGGCAAGCCTCGCCGCGGTTCTCGCCGTGGCCCAGGTGAATACGAATGAATCGAGCGCCCACCGCGAATTCCTGAACCGGTTGGTGGCGGCAGCGATCGAGCGGACGCATCATTCCGTTCGCTACGTTCCAGCGTACGTCAAAATTCCGTACCCGGGCGGCGATGTGCCTGCCGACACGGGAGTATGTACGGACGAGGTCATTCGCGCCTATCGCGCGGTCGGAGTGGATCTGCAGAAAGAGGTCCACGAGGACATGCAGCGGAACTTTTCGGCGTATCCGTTCCGGTGGAGGTGGCTCTCCTGGCGTCCGGACGCGAACATCGACCACCGGCGCGTGCCGAACCTCATGGTGTTTTTTTCGCGCAAGGGAGAGAAGCTGGCGATTACGAGTCGGGCGGAAGATTACACGCCCGGCGATCTGGTGACGTGGGACCTGGCGGGAAATCTGCCGCACATCGGGATTGTAGTGGACCAGAGATCGGCCAGCGGGCGCTACATGATTGTCCACAACATCGGGCAAGGTCCCCGGATGGAAGATGTCCTGTTCAACTGGAAAATCGCCGGGCACTACCGGTACTTTGGACCACCCGCGAGGCGCTAGAACTCTTTTGTCCTTCTTCCTCACTCGAACTTCCGCCGGAACTCCTCGAATTCCCGCCTCAATTCCGCCAGTTCGCGCTCCAGCGCGGCGATGCGCTCGCGGTCGGTGGGGCCGCGTTCGATCAC
Organism: Bryobacteraceae bacterium; assembly: GCA_035516375.1. Lineage (GTDB taxonomy): Bacteria > Acidobacteriota > Terriglobia > Bryobacterales > Bryobacteraceae > PSRJ01. The sequence continues at coordinate 812 of DATJAK010000060.1, read as the reverse complement.
CGGCGCTGCCGCTTCGACTTCGCCTTCGACGTCGCCGGCGAGCAGGTGTGTCCAGCGCGACTCGCGCGACCCCGGCTGGCGCGCGAGCTTCCTGACGAACGCCATCTCGGCCAGGCGGTTCAGAGTGCTCTCCACGGCCTCCAAGTCGTCAAACGTGTGGAGGCGGTCGGAGCGGTTGCGCAGCTCGCCAACCGTCTGCGGGCCGCGCAGGAACAGCAGGCACATCACCGCCACCTCGCGCCGTCCGAGGTTGAATTCTTCCGTGAAGCGCTCTTCGTGTTTGGGAACGCGGCTGTCGCCCCCGGTGACGCGGACCGCCAGGCCTTTGGCGCGCAGGCCCTCCAGGGCCATTTCCACCGTCTCCTCGTCGTAAGACACCACCGGGTCGCGGTTCGACTTCTGGTTGCACGCGTTCATCAGCGCGTTGAGAGACAGCGGGTAGTATTCGGGCGTGGTGTTCTCTTTTTCGAGGAGCGAGCCGAGAACGCGAATCTCCGGCGCCTCCAGTTGCAGGTCCATATCCACAGTTTACGCGGGGCCGCGACTGTGAAAGAATACCACGCATGCACTCAGCGATTCGAATCGGGCTTATTGGAGATTTCAACCAGCAGCAGAAGGCGCACTCCGCGATTCCGCTGTCCCTGGCGGCAGCCTCGCCGGGAGGGGTGGTGGAGTGCACCTGGGTTCCCACGGATTCCGTCGGCACGGGCGAAAAGCTGGCGGAGTTCGACGGCCTGTGGTGTGTTCCCGGCATGCCGTACCGCAGCGCGAACGGGGTGCTGGCGGCCATCGGACGCGCGAGGGTCACGCGC
>DATJAK010000059.1:0-4321 GCA_035516375.1 Bryobacteraceae bacterium | reverse complement strand
GAAACCGGAGCGCAGGATCTTGATGCCTACGGACAGTGGCGCAATGTTCCGGACTATGGCGATGTGTGGTATCCGAACGAGTCTGGCGATTGGGCTCCCTACCGCGACGGCAATTGGGTTTACGAACCGTACTATGGCTGGACCTGGGTCGGCTACGAGCCTTGGGGCTGGGCCCCGTATCACTACGGACGGTGGTTGTGGTATGGCGGCGGCTGGGGTTGGTGGCCCGGACCGATTTACGCCGGCTACGACCCATTCTGGGCACCGGCCTACGTCTCCTTCTGGGGATGGGGTGGCGGCTTCGGCTTCGGGTTCGGCTGGGGCGGATGGGGTGGCTTCGGCTGGCTCCCGCTTGGCCCGTGTGACTGGTTCCATCCGTGGTGGGGTGGATATCGTGGCCGCTTCGGCTGGGTCGGCCGCGGCGGATGGGGTGGAGGCCGCTGGGGCGGAATCCGGCCGCTGCATGGCGGAAACCGGTTCTCCAATGTCGCGAACATCCACGACAACCATGTGTATCGTGCGATGTCGGCGGTCAACGCTGGACGTTTTGGTGCGGGTAGAGTCGGCGCGATGGCCGCAACCCGCGAACAGATCAATGGCGCGCACATGATGGCCGGCAACCTTCCGGTCGTTCCTTCGCGTGCAAGCCTTTCTGCCAGCGGACGTGCGGCCGCGCCTTCAACCATGCGCGGCGGCGGGTCGGAGCGATTCTTCGGCACGCATAACAACATGGCGCGTACGGTTTCGTTCCAGCAGCAGACGGCCAGCCTGCGGCAGTCGATGCAGCAGAGTCATGTTGGGGCGATTCCGGCCGGCGGACGTTCTGCCGCCGATTTCTCTGCCCGTGGCCGAACCAATATTGAGCGGCCCAGCGCCGGGATTCCCGGGAATCGCGGTACGAGCGGCTTCGGAAATCGCGGTGTGAATGAATCGGCGCAGGGCGGATCGCGGACCTTTAACGCTCCGGGCAGCAACGCTCGCGGCTCTACTCCGGGCTTCGAAGCTTCGCGAGGCTCATCGACTCCATCAGAGAGCCGAGGAGGTTTCCGTCCATTCACTCCGCCGAGCAGCAATGCCCGGCAGGCGACACCAGGACTTGCTGGCACAGGACGCACCACACCATCGGCGCCGAGCAGCGGGTTCCGTCCGTTCACGCCGCCCGCGAGCAGCCAGACGAACCGCGGTGCGTACAGCACCCCGCGAACGAATGGTGGAGCATATAGCGCACCGCGCAGCAACAGCAGTTACTGGAATCGTACAGCACCAAGCTCGATGGGCCCACGTGCTTACTCCAACGGATACGGCGGTCGTCCACAGCTTGATATGCGGCAGCCGATCGTGCGCGGTCCATCGTATGGCGGATACTCTCGCGGTCCCTATGGCGGCGCGTACGGCGGCTACGGGGGATCGCGTTCAGGCGCACCCAGCTATCACGCGCCAAGTTATGGTGGGGGCGGACGCAGCTACGGTGGCGGAGGACGCGCTCCGAGCGGTGGTGGACACTTCGGCGGTGGGGGTGGCGGACATTCGGGTGGTGGAGGCGGAGGCCATTCCGGTGGCGGCGCAGGACACTCTGGCGGCGGCCATCGCTAAACGCGAGATTTTAACTGGTAACTGGCAAGTTGATGTAACCCAAGTGAAGAAAACAGAGGCGGAAAGGGCGTGCCAAGTGGCACGTCCTTTCTTTCATTGGGTAATTTGTAATTTCGCAATTTTGTAATTTGAAACCAGCCACCGCCCTTGGTTCGAAAATTACAAAATTACCAAATTACAAAATTACAAATTGACTACGGTCTTGCGTACGCCGGGCTATCCGGTTGGGGACGGTCGTAGTCATGGCCGTACTTGTTTTTGTGCGCGACCACGATGTCAGACTCCGCCAGGGTGAAAGTTCCCAGCGAAGCGGCTTCGCGTGAAACCGTGATCTCGCGCGTGGCAGCGCGCAAAGCCTCAGGCGGCACCGCCGAGTGAAATACCTGGAGCTGATAGCGTCCCGGCGGAACGTCGGGAAATCTGAGCTCTCCGCGCGCATCCGAGATGGCGTAGTACGGAGTCGCCAGCGCGATCACCACAGCGCTCATCTCCGCGTGAATGTTGCAGAAGATGAACGAAATCCCCGGCTTGTCGAATTGCACGAAGCGCGTCGTGCCGCTCTCATAGAGTCCCAGGTCAAAACGTTTCCCTTCATATAGCGAGAAGACGTTGTGAAAAAACGGGTCGTGATTGGGGAATTCCACCTTCCCACCAACCGGAATGACGATCAGCGACGGATGAAAGCTTTTGTTTTTCTGCACCAGTTGCGGGATGTGCGCCGGATCCTGCCGCGGCGGGTCGACGGTTGCTTCCACAGGCGTCAGCCAAAACACGGCCTGCGACGCATCTTTCAGACGATGGCCGCTTCGGGTCAGCTCCACATGCGCCTTCACGCCCTCTTGAGCAGACGCGGCAAGGGCCAGCAGGAGAATCATCCCCAGGCAATGAACGCGTTTTGCTGTCGGCATCAAAACAGAATCCCCAGCGAAAGATTGACCTGGTTCAACGTGGTACTGCTGCTATAGACGGGAAACGTACGAAGTCGTCTCAATTCCGCGGACATGACCAGATCCGAACGCGGCCGAAATACCACGTTCCCCAGCGCGCCGCGGTTCCTGCCCAGAATCGGGCCAAAGTTGTTTTGATCCGTGGCAAAGCCTCGAATATTACCCGTCAGGGCATCATCGTCGGCAAACACGCCGTTCAACTCAATCTTGGGCGTGACTTGAATTTTGAGTTGAGTCCATCCTCCGGCCGCGTCGACGCCGCGAAGTGGGCTGAAAGGATTCGTGGGAACACCGCCATAGACGATGGAAGTCCCAATCGCCGCTCCGAGGCCGCCAATGCCACGTCCGCGATAGAACTCGCCCGATAGGCCCACGCGGGGCATGATCGGGACCTGCCAGTCCGCCATCGCGGCCCACGCATCCACGAACCTGGACCACGTCCAGTTCTGCCGGCCGTAGTAGCCCGCGACGCCGAAGCTTAGCGGATGGTCTTGAACCGGACGCGACCACGCCGTGCGAAATGCGTAGGCCGGCTGCCCTGAGAGCTCTCCTGCCTGCGCGGTTCGATAAAAGGAATTGTAGTTTGGCTCCCAATCGAGATTGTCGAGCAGGCCCGCCTGCATGGTAAGGGTCTGCTGATCGCCCAACGCAAAGCGATGTTCGACGCGCAGTTGGGGCGTCCATCCCCATAAGTTTCCAGCAAAGGCGAACGCCGGCGTCGCCAGCGAAGCAAACGAAGTCGGCGAGAGCGGAGAGATGAATAAAGCGTCCTGGCCCGCGATCACGGAAGTATGCTCCCAGTCGAAGCGCACATTGGCGGTTTGCAGTCGCGCGATTCCGAAATTCACGCCGTTGCCCGTCGCTGGAAATCCCCCGGAAAAATCAAATTGAACATCTGCGGACGTCCTGGCCCCGGCTAGATTGGGTCCGAAAATTTCCAGGCCGATTTCCGACTGCCGCAGAGTCGCTCCAAGATTTGCGTTGGGCACAGCATAGGGCACTGGCTCGGCATAGCTGGGGAAATCGAGGTTATCGGAGTTGCCCACGTTGCGGAAGGCGTTCATCAGCACGATGCCATGCAGCCGCGCGCGATACTTCGAGGCCGTCTCTACTTTCGTCTGATATTGTTCATCGATCTTCGACCCAATCAGAGAGGTCGACTCTTCCAGCTTCTGCACTCGCTCTTCGAGCGAAGCTTCCGAAGGCGTCGCAGCGGTAGTGTTCTCAGCTGGCTTCGAAGCGGCTTCGGCTCCGGAGGGCCGCTCCAGCAGGGCGCGGGTGGCCTCGAGGTCCTGGCGCAGTTGCCGCATTTCAGCCCGTGACTGCGTATTTTCGGCGCGCATCTCCTCGACCAGCGCGCGCAGCTCGCGCACCTGATCCTGCAGATCATGCACTGCGGCAGTTGGATCGCTCGACGGCGAGCCCGCCGGCGCCTCCTGCTGCGCCAGAGTGGAGAAATGGAATGTGAAGACCGTGGCAGCGATCAGCGCGGCTCGGCGAAGCACAGAGGTCGTATGTCTCTTCACAACGTCCTCCTAGCAGGCTGCTGAAAAAGTGATCGGCAGCGAGTTTTTCTTTTTGTTTCTCATTTTCTTTGGTATTGAGCCGGATTTCTGAACCGTTTTTCGTCGGACTTCATGCCCTGCGAGACACACGTCGGCCCGGACTTACACCGTCGCAACGGCGGCGGCCAGGTTCCGCATGCGCACCAGATTGTAGGCTGCACAAGCCAGCGTAAATATCCAGTGCACTTTGCTTACCCCACGATGTCTCAGTTTTCG
>DATJAK010000058.1:0-11560 GCA_035516375.1 Bryobacteraceae bacterium | reverse complement strand
TGGCGCGGTTGGGGCTGATCCGTCTGTCGGGTAGTGCGCATGCTTGAGGCGAGAGCTTTCAGGAGAGCCGGACGTGGGAAATCTGCATCTCCGGTTCGACGAGGGGAGAGCGGGTCGCGCAATTTGGCGTCGCCCTCTCTCCTACTCTACCGGCTCGGAAAAACGGCGCATTGCTGAGCCGCCACCAACGGGAGCGGTGCTTTGCGCCCTCGCGGTGGTGACCAAACCATGGAGCATTTTTCAGTTAGAATCAGTCAAGTTCATGCCTCTAAGTGTGGGTACGCGCCTCGGACCCTACGAGATCCTCGCGCCCATCGGTGCGGGCGGGATGGGCGAGGTGTACCGCGCCCGCGATACGCGTCTGAGCCGCGAAGTCGCAATCAAAGTGCTGCCCGAGCATCTGGCGCAGGACGCGCAGGCGCTGGCAAGGTTTGAGCGCGAAGCCAAAGCCGTCGCCGCGTTGGCGCACCCCAACATTCTGGTGCTCTACGACGTAGGCTCGGCTGACGGCGTGCACTACGCGGTTACGGAGTTGCTGGAAGGCGAGACCTTGCGCGAGCGCCTCAGCCGGGGGCCGCTGCCTTGGCGCAAAGTGGCCGAAATGGGATCGGCGATCGCGGAGGGCCTGGCGGCCGCGCACTCCAAGGGCATCGTGCATCAGGACATCAAGCCGGGAAATATCTTTCTCACTGCCGACGGGCGCGTGAAGATACTCGATTTCGGCTTGGCGCAGAGCCGCAGTGCGCCGTCTCAGAGCGAAGACACAGCGACACTCACCGAAGCCGGCCCGGTTGTTATGGGAACTATCGGCTACATGTCACCGGAGCAGGTGCGCGGCGAGAAGGCCGAGCCGGCGAGCGATATTTTTTCGCTGGGATGCGCGTTGTATGAGATGGTGGCCGGCCGGCGCGCCTTTACCGGAACATCGGCGACGGAGACGATGGCGGCGATCCTCAAAGACGAACCGCCGGCGATTGCGGATTCCGGGAAGGTAAGCCCACCGGAGCTCGATCGCATCATTGAGCGTTGCCTGGCGAAGAGCCGGGCGCAGCGATTTCAAACGGCTCACGACCTGGCGTTCGCGCTGCGAAGTTTATCGAGTTCCACGGGAGGGCAGAAGCCGGTAGCGCCAGTGCGGAACAGCCGTGGACGCGTGTTGGCGGCGCTGGCGGGGCTGGTGGTGATCCTGGCCGGAGCCGGGGTCTATTACCGGCAGAATCGCGGCGACTCGTTGGCAGTTCTGCCGTTCGTCAATGCGAGCGGCAGCGCGGACGCGGATTGGTTGAGCGATGGCATTACTGAGAGCCTGATCGACAGCCTCTCCGGGCTGCCGAACGTCAAGGTGATGTCACGCAGCGCGGTGTTTCGGTACAAGGGCAAAGACACCGATCCGCGCACGGCAGGTCGCGAGCTGGGTGTTCGGACGGTGGTCACGGGCCGGCTCACGCAGCGCGGCGATAATCTCTCGATTAACGCCGAACTGGTGAAGGTCGATGATAACAGCCAGTTGTGGGGCGAACGATACAACCGCAAGCTGGCGGACGCTCTCGCCGTGCAACAGGAGATCGTGGCGCAAATTGCGGACAAGCTTCGAGCGAGGCTCAGCGACGCGCAGAAGACACAGATAGCGAAACGTCAGACGGAGAATCCCGAGGCGTACCAACTGTATCTCAAGGGCCGCTATTATGCCGCCAAATTCGATACAGAGAATTTAAATAAGGGCTTGGACTATATTCACCAGGCCATTGCGCTCGACCCGAATTACGCGCTGGCGTATGACGGACTCACGTATTACTACGAATTAGTGGAAGATCTCTATTTCCCCGTCGCTGAGGTGATGCCGAAAGCGAAGGAGGCGGCGCGCAAGGCCCTGGAGATCGATGGGAACATCGCTGAAGCCCACGTCCAGATGGGCGCCGTGAACACCATGTATGACTTCGACTGGGCCGCCGCCGAGCGGGAATTCCAGCGGGCCATGCAGCTCAGCCCGAACTACGCCCCCGTCCATGAATATTACGGTTGGTACCTCATAGCGGTGGGTCGTCCAAGTGAAGCATTGGCGGAGAGCCGACGAGCCGAAGCGCTGGATCCGCTCTCACCGGAAGTCAGTTCGATGACTGGATGGTGGTTGTACTTCGCACATCGCTACGATGAGGCGATTACGCAGTTGGGCAAGTGTTTGGATCTCGATCCGAACTACCCTATCTGCCATTGGCTAATGGGCCAGGTGTACGCGCAACAAGGCCGGTTCGCCGAGGCGATCGCGGCGGAGACGAAGGTCCTGAAGATAGATCCCCGCCGGAGTTGGGCATCGGCGGACATGGCCCGTGCATACGTGCTTTCGGGCCGCCGCGCCGAAGCTCAACGCATGTTGGATGAGCTGCTGGAGCGTTCCAAAGGCAGCTATGTGACCAAGTATTCGCTGGCGCGGCTGTACGCGGCCCTGGGCGACAAGAATCGCGCGCTCGATGAGTTGGAGCAGAGCTTTGCCGAGCGATCGTTCTTCTTTAATTTCTTCAGGTCCGATCCGGAGATGGACAGTTTGCGCTCCGAGCCGCGATTTCAAGAACTGGTCCGGCGCATGAACTTTCCACAGTAGTGTCAGAGATAGTGGGACAGACGATCGGTTTGTGTCGTCTGTCAAGCCCGCAGGCTACTGAAAAGCGATGGCCTGCGCCACGTGGGTGCTTTCGTTACTTAGTGCGGCGGGATACTTCGGCTTGCGTGCACTCGGTCATCACGTCGAGAAACTTGCCGTAATTGGATACACCTACCACAAACGGGTTGGCCGCTCCCGGTCTGCGCTCGCGTAGTTTGGCCAAGCGCTCCTCGAAACCATCGTAGAGCGGATGATTCTGCAGCTCCACGTCGACTCTCTCGCGTTTGGCGACCTGTTGGAAATGATCGATCGACCGAAGGTACTGCTGCAGGCCTTCGTCGGAAATCCGGTTCGCGGTCAAGATCGTGCCGCCAAAGATTGCGGCGACGTGGCGCTTGCCACCATCCATGACGTCGAAGATCACCCCCATCGATCCCGGGGTATGACCGGGGATCATGACCGGCATCACGTTTTCGCCTCCGAGAGTGATGGGCTGGCCTTCCACGGCGACGAGATCTTTCCGGGGTGCCTTGGCTTGCGCACCGGGGGGCGGCGCCGGCGGATTCAGCATGAGATCCCAATCGGCCTGCGATAAAACCACGTGGGCTCTGTAGTGTTCCTGAAGATATGGTGCGCCGCCAAAATGATCGCCGTGGCCGTGGGTGACAATCACGTATTTGATCTGGGCCGGATCGAGGCCCAATTGCTTGAGTCCAGGAAGCAGCACGGTCTCGACTTCGTTGGCGTAACCGGAATCGATCAGGATGATTCCGGCGGAGGTAGTGATTGCGTAGACCACGGTACCGGTTCGGCCGATCGCATAGACGTTGTCAAAGATCTTGGTGGGCTGAATCGGTGGATCGGTTGGGCTGTTGGCGCGTGGCGCAAGGCAGAAGAACTTCGCTTCTGCTTCCCACACATTGCCGGCAAACTTCCTGGCCTGTTCCACGTGCGCGGTGGCATCGGGATTGATCAGTTGCGCGTACAAGGCCAGCGTGGGACCTGCGAACAGCATCAACCAGCGCGCGGCGTTCCTGGTTTGCGTCAGCATGTAACTCCTCTTGGCGAACGGAATACCGGCTTAACCGAATACGGGCTTGTGGCGGCCCAAGACATCAACTATACTCCCGAGGTAGACCAGCGAGGAGGGGGCTTATGTTCCGAAAGACGCTTCTGGTAACCCTGCCTTTCATGACGGCGCTCAGTGGTGTGGCAGTGGCTGCGGAAGACTCATCCGCAGTTACATTCCACCGGGATGTAGTGCCAGTTTTGCAGAAGCACTGTCAAACCTGTCATCGCCCGGGGCAGGCGGTTCCAGGGTCGTAAGTTTACGCGCCGGTAAAGACAAATCGGATCGCCGCTCTCGCACGTCGAAATTCACCGCTCCCTTTGGTCGCGGCTCGGTACAGCGAATCGAACTGCGGTTTCCGAGCCGCGACCAGAGGGAGCGGTGCATGGTCAACGTGGGAATTGTGGGCCTCGGCTGGTGGGGAAAGAAGCTGGCTGGCTCGATTCGCGAAAGCTCGCTGCTGCGCGTGGTGAGCGGTGTCGAACCTAATCCGGCCGCGGTGGAAGGGTTCGCGGCTGAATGTGGATTTCCGATTTTTTCCGACTACTCGTCGATTTTAGAAGATCCCCGCGTGCACGCGGTGGTGCTGGCAACGCCGCACTCGCTGCACGCGAGCCAAATGGAACGGGCTGCGGCCGCGAAGAAACATATCTTTTGCGAAAAGCCACTAGCCCTGACACGCGGCGGCGCGGAACGGCTGGTGCGGTTGGTTGCTTCCGAAGGGCTGGTGCTGGGAGTTGGCCACGAGCGGCGCTGGGAACCGCCGGTCGCGCAATTGATCGAGGAAGCGCGCTCGGGCAGATTGGGAACGCTGCTGCAATTCGAAGCCAACTCGAGCCACGACAAGTTCGTCGCGCTCGGAAGCGACAACTGGCGGTTATCCAGCACGGAAGCGCCAGTGGGCGGAATGACCGCAACCGCGATTCACCTTTTCGATATCGCCACGTTACTGTTCGGCGAGGGCGAAACGGCTTATGCCTCGAGCGCCACACTCGCCAGCAAGATCGCCAACGGAGATTCGAGCTGTGCTCTAGTCCGGTATCGAAACGGCTGTACGGCTTATGTTTCGGCCATTCTGGCGACGCCGTTCATTTCGAAGATTTCGCTATTCGGAAGTGAAGGGTGGATCGAAATCCGCGACAAGGCCCACATCGAAGCTCCGGAAGGATCGTGGCTCACGCGTAGCGCCAAGGGTGGCCGGCCGGTGACCACCGACCTTCCGGCGGGCCGGCCCGTGCTCGATAATCTCGAAGCCTTCGCGCGCGCGGTGGAGCGCGACGCTCCCTACCCGATTAGCGCGGCCGAGCTGATTGCCAATGCGGCCGTCATGGAGGCGATCATCCGATCGGCCGAGACCGGAACCGCCGAGCGGGTGCCCCGCTGATGGTTACTTGACTTCGGATTCGATGGCTTCCAGCTCCTTGCCGGCTTCCGACAAGCGGCCTTGCGATGTCAGTTCGCGATAGCGCCGCAGATGGTCGCGCACGCGCTGCAGGCGCGGATCGGCGTTGGGGGTCTGCGCCGTGGCCGCAGGCGTTGCGGCTGACGGCGTTGCGGGCGCGGCGGCCGTCGCCTGCTGCACCAGTTCCTGCGCGCCGCTCGAAAGCTGCATGAGGGCTTCGTCGTAGGTGTCGGCGTAAATCAGCCGGTTGCCCACGGCGAGCACAACCTTCTTCAGCTGCGGCATGCGCGCTTCGGTGGCCTGGATATAAATCGGGTCGACGTACAAAAAGTTGTTCCCTACCGGCAGCACCAGGGTTTGCCCGCGCAGCACCTGCGAGCCTTGCTGGTTCCACAGGGTCAGGTCCTTCGAAATAGTTTGCTCCTGGTTGATGCGCGCGGCAATTTGCATGGGGCCGAAGATCAGCTCTTGCTTGGAGAGTTGTAATACCACCATTTGACCCAGGCTGTCGCCATCGCAGCGCGCCACCATGAGCCCGATCAAGTTGTCTTTGTTGCGTGGCGTGAAGGGAGTCAACAGCAGAAACTCAGCCTTGTTCTCGCCGGGGAGAGTGGCCACCACGTAGGTGGGGCTGACCGGTTCGGCGCCGCTCTGACCTTGGCCGGAAGAGCGCCGCGCCAGGTCCCATAGGTCTTCCTTGTTATAGAACGACTGCGGATCGAGCATGTGGTATGTGCGGTAGATCTCGGCTTGAACCGCAAACAGCGTTTCCGGGTAGCGCGCATGGGCCCGCAGGTTCGCGGGCATTTGCGAGGCAGGCCGGAACAAATCGGGAAAGAGATGCTGGTAGGCCGCGATGATGGGATCATCCGGCGCAAAAATGTACATGTGGGTCTCGCCGTCGTACGCGTCGACGGTGGCCTTCACCGCATTGCGAATGTAATTGATGCGGCCCATGTTGGGCACGTCGACGGCGCGCGAGTAAGGATGCGCGTCAGAAGTTGTGTACCCATCGCACATCCACACCAGGCGACCTTCATCGGTAATCACGAGGTATGGGTCGGGGTCCCACTGGAGGAAGCCTGCCAGCTCTTGCAGCCGGTCGGCCACGCGGCGGTGAATCATCATGCGGCTGTTGGCCGTTAAATAGTCGGTGAGCAGGATGTTGGGTTCTGCTTCGCTGACAGCCGCTGCCAGCCGCATGGGGAACGAGGAGATCGGGAAGCCGCCCTTCCCTTGATAGCGCGCGGAAACGTTCTTTTCGCCGGAAGGATAGTTGAACTCCTCCTGCGCGGTATCGACGAAGACGGGCTCGTGAGTCACTTCACCGTAGTAGAGCTCGGGGCGGGTAAGTTTCAGGCTCTTGGTTTTGACGACGGGCGGAGCATCGTCGATCAGCAAGACAGGCAGACCGTCGGGTGTGATTTGGCTGGCGGGCGCCATTACCAAACCATAGCCATGCGTGTAGATAAACGCCGGATTGATCCAGTTGGCGCGCGCGGCGGGTAGTTGGCTCAGGTCCAGTTCACGCGGCGAGAGCAGCACCTGGCGATACTGGCCGTCGAGCGTGTAGCGGTCCACATCGGCGCCTGCAAAAACATAGTAGGGCCGAAGCGCCTGAATCTGTGTGATGGTGTCATGAAAAGCGCGCCAATCCCACAGCCGGACGTTATCGAGCGTGGCTTTGTAGGCCGCCACATCGATCGTGTTCTGCGGGTTCACGCGGAACTCTTGTTCGCGAACGTGCTGTTCCAGACCATATGCGGTGCGCGTGGCGTGAATGTGGGTATCAATGTAGGGACGCTGCAGCGAAATCTCGTTGGGCCTGACGTAGAGCGCGTCCACGGCGCGAGGCAAGGCGAACTCGACTACCAGCGAGATCGCCATCAACCCGGCTAGCATCCAGCGTCTCATCCAGACGAACACCGCAGCCGCGATGCAGGCGAAGATCATCAGCCACTGCAGCGGAATGGTGAAGTAGGTGTCCACATAGTCGATGCCCACCAGGAACGTGCCGTGGTCGTTATAGACCATGCCGTAACGCGCCAGGAAATAATGCACCGCGACCGCGAGGAGCAGGACAACGGCGGCGCCGCGCAGGAATTTCGATTCGAGTCCACCCTCGAGCCGGAGAAGCGAAGGATCGAATTCGCCCGCCTCACGCATCTGCGGAAAGCGATAGCGAAGCTGCCAGGCGCGCCCTGTGATCCAGTAGAGCAGAATCGCGACGATCACCAAGGCCAGTGCGTAGCCGCGCAGCAACTGGTAGAACGGGAGATCGAACAGGTAAAACGAGAGCGGTTTCCCGAACACCGCGTCGTGCCAGGCGGTGGCAGCAGCGGGGAGTCCGCGTCCGCCCGCGAATCGTACAACTGTCCAGGTGTCGACGGACGACGAGGAAATGATGTACGCGAGAATCAATAGCCCCAGTGCCGAAAGACGCGCGTACAGGCGATGCTCGCGGAGGCTGGTGCCGGCAAATTTTATGGCGCGTGCGTGCGCTACCCAGAGCACCGCAAACGCCAGCAGGGTGGCTGCCACCAGCGGGAACAGGCTGTAGTACAGCATGCTGAACCAGGTGTTCAACTGGCCCAGCTCTTTCCACCACTCGATCTCGATGGCGTAAGACGCAATCGACCGCGCGCCCAGCAGCAGGATCAGCAGCAGGACGATGAGAGTGACGCGCGTAGCCGGTGACCGCCGCGTGCGCCGCCCGCTTTCAATACGGTACCATTCCATGCCCCAAGGGTATCACTGGCGAAGGACAATCTCGACCGGTCGGTCGGCTATGCTGCGTACAGAAACAATTTAAGGTTCGACTAGGACTGTGGTCGTGACGCCGACGAAAGCAGCAGCAGCAGCCATCTGCAGGGGTCGAGCCGCTTTCATACGCGGCGAGCACATCACCCTTAAGCAGCTCCACGAGGAGTTGGACGCTCGTCCTCGCCAAACCCGCAAGAAAAGCACTCGAAAGTCGTCGTAACTAAAGATCAGCTTGAGCGGGCACTCGATGAACTGGGGAGCGCCGGGCAGAAGCCCGGCCCCACGCTCACAATCACAACCGACACGTATTGCGCACGAATCAGGAGGGCTATCGCAATGGCGCTGCCCCACGCTCTTACCGATTGCTCGCGCTCACCGCGGGGCCCGGGTGCAGGGTCAACTTCTGTACGCGCCAGTTCAGGATTTCCGCCGTGTAGATTTCGTTCTCCGAAGGGCACGCCATCTCGTGAATCCAACCGAACTGTTTCGGCTGCCGGCCCATGCTGCCGAAGTAACCGAGCAGTTTGCCGTCGAGCGAGAATTTGTAGACACGCCCGGGATACGCGTCGGCGCTGTACAAATACTGTGTGCCGGGACCAGGCGTGATGCAGATCGCCCAGGGCGCGCCCGGTGACATCGTTGCGTTGGCCGCAGGAGCACCGGGAGTCGGCGGGTTCCCCATCCACATGTGCACTACCGCCGGAGGCGGCACGTCGGCGGTGATCTCGCGCAGGAAGTTGCCATCGGGATCGAACACCTGAATCCGGCGATTGCCGCGGTCTGCGACGTAGATGTTCCCCTTGGCGTCGGCCGCGATGCTGTGCGGCGTGTTGAATTCGCCCTGGTTCTTGCCCGGAGTGCCCCACTGCTTCACCCAGTCGCCGTTCTTGTCGAACTTAGCCACGCGCGAATTGATGTAACCGTCGCTGATGAAGATGTTGCCTTGCGTATCCCAGGTGACATCGGTGGGCTGCCGGAACTGGCCGTCTACCGCGGGGCGCGGGGGGTTGACGCGCTTCCACGCTTCGGCTCCGTCGTCCGACGCCTCCTTCTTGCGGCCGAACACCATTTGGACGCGGCCCTCGGGATCGAACTTGATCACCATGTCCGAACCCTTGTCGACCGCCCAAAGATTGTCCTGGCTATCGACGCGAATCGCGTGCGCGAACGACCAGGCGTAGAGATTGTGGCCGATCTCGCGGATGTATTTTCCGTCCGGACCGAATTCCAGAATCTGCGCCGCGGTGGCTGCGTACGCGGGACCGGTGGAGTTGCCGCGGCTGAAGACGAAAATGTGTTTTTTGGAGTTGACCGCCACGCCCGAGGCTTCGCCGAGGTACAGGTCAGCGGGAAGCTTCAGAAAGTTGGCGGTGGCATCATAGCGGATTTCCTGTGCGTTTGCGGCAAGCGCCGCGGCGCCGATTGAGACCAGCGCGATCCATGCGTAACGTTTCACGAAAACCTCCTCTGATACGAACTGTTATCCCTTCGCGAGCAGACTGCCGAAGCCCGCGGATTTCCCGGTCAGTCCCACCAGCCGGACACTCGCCCACAGCGCGTGCGGCAGGCTGGAGACGACCGGCACCTTGCAGCGTTTTTCGAGCGGCGCGAGAATCTCCAGAGTTTTTAGCGCCCCGCAGGAAACCAGCAGGGAATCGGCATGGGGTGCGCTCTCGCGGACTCCGGCGCTAAACTCCAGCAGGCCCTCCTGAGTAACGGGCGGCGAATCTTCGAACCGTTCGATACCAAGTCCCTTCACCGTGAGCACCTCGAAGCCGGATTCTTCCAGGAAGATGCGCAGCCGGTGGTTCACTTCTTCGTTGTATGCGGTCGCCACAGCGACACGCCGGCCGCCAACAGCCTTGAGTCCTTCGACAATAGCGGTGCTCATCGTGGTAGAGCGCAGGCCGGTGGCTTTGGTGATGCTCTGCTTCAACTGCTCGTTGAAAGCGGCGCCTTTGTAGAAGGTCAGCGACGTTCCCATCACGGAGATGCCGCTCGCGCCCTGCTTGGCCAGATGCTGCGCGGCAGGCACGATCCGATCGACGACTTTGTCGTAGCCTTCCGGTGTCATGCGCTCGAGCCCAACGCCCTCGGCAAGAAATCGGACCCCGGTAGGATACATCTTGGTGGCTTCCGGCGGGACCTGATAATTGGCGGGCGGGAAGATCATGCCCAGCACGGGATCGGCGGCAAGTCCCAGCGCCGCGCAGGCAGCGCCAGCGGAAGCGATCTGAAGAAACTGGCGGCGGGAAGCAACCATCGTGGGTACCCTCCTCATTCGTGCAGTTCGGCGGCCTGCGATGGCAGACGACGGAAAACGATCGTCTGCCCCACATTAGTCCATCCAAGCAGTATAGTCCGAATGCGAGAGCTGCGTGATATTATGTCGGGCCTGATGAGATTCCTCTTCGCGGCATTCCTTTTCTCTTCGATCGGTCTCGCGGTAGCGCAGGATGGAGCGGCGCTTTATCAATCGACGTGCGCTTCCTGCCATGAAGGCGGCATGGACCGCGCGCCCCGGCGCGAAGCGTTGCGCGCAATGACGGCCGATCAGGTGCTGGCGGCCATGGAGACCGGTCCGATGATTTCGATGGCCAGCCGCAGATCCGCCGAGGAGCGGCGCGCCATCGCGCAGTTCATCACCGGCAAAGCCCTCGGCGCCAGGCTCGAAACCAACCCGCCGAAGGAAGCGATGTGTGCTCTGTCCAAGGCCGATTTTCAGGCGGTGACGTGGAATGGCTGGGGCCAGAATCTTTCCAACACTCGGTTTCAAGATGCTGCGGCGGCCGGGATTGCGGCGAGTGACGTGCCTCGTTTGAAAGTGAAATGGGCATTCGGATTTCCGGGAGAATTGAGCGCCAACGCGCAGCCCACCATCATCGGTGGCCGCGTGTTCGTGGGCAGCGCGAGCGGGAAGGTTTATTCACTGAGCGGGGCCACCGGCTGCGTGCATTGGTTCTTCGATGCCGGTTCCACCGCCCGCTCGGCTATCACCGTGGGCCGCATCCAGACGGCGTCCGGACCGATGTACGCCGCATTCTTCGGCGACGCGCGCGCTTACGTCTACGCCGTGGATGCGGATAGCGGCAAGCTGCTCTGGAAAACCAAGGTGGATGAGTTTCCGCTGGCCGGCATCACCAGTTCTCCGGTGCTCTACAACGGGCGGATTTATGTGGGCGTGAAGTCGGGCGAAGAAGCGGCCGGGGCGGCAGCGGATTATGAGTGCTGCCGTTTCCGCGGCAGCCTGGTGGCGCTCGACGCGTCTACCGGCAAGCAGGTTTGGAAGACCTACACGATCGACGAGCCGCGGCGTACGAAGAAAAACAAATCGGGCACGCAGTTGTGGGGACCTTCGGGCGCGCCCATCTGGAGCAGCCCGGCGATTGACACCAAGCGCAACGCGATCTACGTGACCACCGGCGATAACTACAGCGAGCCGACTACGCGCATGAGCGATGCGTTTCTGGCGCTCGATCTCAATACCGGTAAAATTCTCTGGTCGCGCCAGATGACCGAGAACGACGCCTACGTGGCGGCGTGCCGCCTGCCCGACAAGACCAACTGCCCCGATGTGAACGGCCCTGATTTCGATTTCAGTTCTTCGCCAATCCTGGTGAATCTGCCCAACGGAAAACGCGCGCTGCTCGCTGGGCAAAAATCCGGCGTGGTTCATGCCCTGGATCCGGACCAGCAGGGCGAAGTCCTCTGGCAGGTGCGCGTGGGC
>DATJAK010000057.1:0-41193 GCA_035516375.1 Bryobacteraceae bacterium | reverse complement strand
GGGTTCGCGCAGGAAGGCGATGCTGCGGCTGTCGGGCGACCACGCTGGTTCGCTGTCCAGGTCCGTCGTGGGGTCGAGGTAGCGCAAGGCGTTGGAGGCCGTATCGTAGACGCCGATGAAACGGTGGTCCACGCGGTCGCTCACGAAAGCGATGGAGCGGCCGTCTGACGACCACACCGGATGCCGCGATTGGCCGCGGGTCTGAAACGGCTGGACCGGTGCCGTCTTCCCATCGGGCGGTGCCCACCAGAGTTGTCCGCTGTGCGCGAAAACGATCCGGTCGCCCTTTGGAGAAATCGCAACCGAGTTTCCTTCGCCAATCTTGCGCGGGGCGGAGCCATCGAGCGCGACCAGCCAAATGGTCTGCTGCTCACCCTGCGGATCGAGCGCGGGGTTCGGTATTTCGCCGGCGCGGTTGGGGCCCTGGCCGCGAACATAGACGAGGGCGCGGGCGTCGGGTGTCCAGCACAGCTCGACGATGTCCTGGCCGTCATCTTGCGAGTAGCCGGTGATTTTGCGCGCGGTGTACGCGGGCGGTTCGGCGATCAGGATGTTGATCACGCCGCGGGCGTTCGATACCCACGCCACTTTTCCGCCGGCGGGAGCAGCGGTCAGGTGCGTGGGGAACGACGAACCAAGCACCTGGTCGATGGTGAACGGCGCAGGTGCGGCCCCGGCGCAGAAGGCGGTCACTACAGCCGCGCAGAATCGCACCATGACCCCACTATACGATGCCATCACTCCTCGCGCAGGATTTCGAGCGGCTTCCGGCCCAGCGTGCGGAAACTGGCCATCCATCCGGAAGCGGTTGCAATCAACGCCGTCAGCAGAATCGTGACACCGGTGGCGACGGAATCAAAGTGGGGATGAATCTCCATCAGGAAGCGCAGAATGAGGGCCGCGAAGCCGGACGCCAGCAGGCTGCCCATCAACCCGGCGACTGCCCCGAGCACCAGGAATTCGACCGAGAAGATGGCCGCGATCGAGCGGCGCGTGGCTCCCAGTGTTTTCAGAATCACGACTTCGCGCATGCGGCGAAAACGGGTGCCGGCCACACTCGAAGCCACCATGATCGCGCCTGCCAGAATCGTGAACGCCGAAATGAAGCGGACCACCAGCGAGATGCGGTCCACCACTTCTTCCACCGTTTGCATCACGTCCGCCATGTTGATCACGGTGACGGTGGGGAACCGCTGGTACAGAATTCGCTGCAATGGCGCCACCGCGCCGGGCCGAACACGCGCGCTGCCGTAATAGACCGCCGGCAGATTGTCGAGTTGACCCGGGTTGAAGATGAATTCAAAACGCGCCGCCATGCGCAATGATTCCGTCCGCTGGACGCAGGCCACGCGCGTGCGGATGGTGTGATTCCAGATGTTCCAATCCACGGTCGAGCCGGCTTTGAGGTTGAGGATGTGGGCCGCTTCGTCGGTGACGGCGACTTGCGGGGCTCGGTCGCCGACAGCCCACCACGCGCCGCTCAGGACCTGCATGTCCGCGGGCTTGTCGGCCATTTCCGTGACGGATCGCGTGCGCAGAAAGCGGCGGCCCCAATCCTTGAGCGGCAGTTGATCGATGGGTTTGCCGTCCACAGCCGTGATGCGGGCGGCCACGGCACCAGTGACGTCGGGAGCTTCTGCAACGCCCGGTTGCTGACGGACCACGTCCGCGACAGCCTGCCGCTGCGGGCCGGGAATATCGAGCAGAAAGACGTTGGGCGTGCCGGGCGGCGCGCTGGTGCGGATCTGGGCCAGCAATCCGCTCTGAATCAGAAAGACCGCCAGCGTGAACATCACCCCGACCCCCAGTGCCACAACAGCGGCTTGTGCCTGGTTGCCGGGGCGATACAAATTCGCGATACCCTGGCGAACACCGCTGGGCAGCCTTGCGGGAGCGTGTCGCAGGAACAGCCGCACGCCTCGCAACAGAAGCCACGCCGCCGCAGCCAACGCCGCAACGCCGGCCGCCAGTGCCAAGGTAAAGTACGCGCCGGTGCGCAGGGCCAAGCGCAGCCCTCCATCGGTGAGCGTGGCGGCGACGATGCCGGTGCCGATCAGGATCGCTATACCAGCCAACAGTGCGGGACGAGTTTCGCGAGAGAACGGGTGCAAAGCGCGGTGGTGCCGCTCCACAACCTCCGGTTCCATATCACGGCGAAAAATCTGCGCCGGTCGGATGGTGCGAATGCCCAATAGCGGCGGCAGTGTGAACAGCAGCGTCACCAGACAGGCAATGCCTACGCCCTGCAGAGCCGGCCAGGCGTCGATGACTGCAGTGGCTTGGATGGTGAAATAGCGGGCAAGCAACGTGGGAAATGCTGCCGAGACCGCGGTGCCCAGAACAACGCCCAACAGCCCGCCGCCCAAGCCGAGCAATAGCGTCTGCGCGGTGTAGATGCGGATCACCTGGCCGGAGCGTCCGCCCACACACTTGATCACCGCGATGGAATCGAGCCGCTGTTGCAGGTGGCCGTGCATGGCGCTGCCCACACCCATGGCGCCGATCACCAGCGCGATCAGGCCGATCAAGCTGAGAAACGTGGTGGAGCGGTCGAGGCCGCGCGTGATGATGGGATGGGTCTCGCGATAATCGGCGATGGTGGCTTCGGGCAGGGCCTTTTTCAGGATGGTGCGCACTTCACCCGCGCCCGGCGAGCCCGTGGCCGGCAGCTTGAAGAGAAACCGCTCGGAGGCTCGGCTTCCCAGGCTGATCAGGCCGGTGCGGTCGAGCCCTTCTCGGGTGATCATCACCCGCGGGCCCACGTTGAGCGTGCCGGTCATGCGGTCCGGCTCAGCGGTAATGACTCCCGCAATGCGAAAATCCTGTCCGCCGATGCGCAGTGTTTCGCCGGTTTTGATATTGAGGCGCAGCAGCAGGTCGTCGGTGACCACAACGCTGTGCGCATCGAGCGCCTGGCGCAGCGGCTGCGGCGGGTTCAACGCCACGTCCCCGTAAAAAGGATAGAGGCGCGGATCGACGGCCTTCACGGAAACCAGCAGAGGATCCGGATTGGCCGCTGAAGAGGCCATGGTCACGGTTTCCGTGATCCAGGTACGCTGGACGCCGCGGGCTGCCAGGTTATTGAATACTTCTTGCTGATCGGCGGTGGGCGCACCAAAGATTCGCGCCGTGAGATCGGCCGCCATCAGCGTGCGCGCATCGCGCAGCAGCATGCGCCGGAAGGATCGGCTGAAACCGCGAACGCCGGTGAGCGATCCAACCCCCACAGCCACGGCGACGATCACGAACAGAAATTTGGCGCGCGATGCATGCATTTCGCGCCAGGCAATTCGGAATGCGGTAGACCACGGTAGCGCGGCCGTCACTGGCTCACCACCAATCCATCGCGCAACACGATGCGCCGGTCGGCACAGCTGGCGATCGATTCTTCATGGGTAACCAGCACCAGGGTGGTGCCCTGCTCGCGATTCAAGGCCAGCATCAGTTCCAGCACCACTTGTCCGGTGGTGCTATCCAAGTTGCCGGTGGGCTCGTCGGCCAGGAGAATCGGCGGCTGCAAGGCGAACGCCCGGGCCAGGGCCACGCGCTGTTGCTCGCCGCCCGACAACTGCACCGGATAATGATCGCGCCGGGCGCTTAACCCTACTCGTTCCAGCAGTTCGCGGGCTCGCTGGCGGCCGCCGTGGCCGTTGCCCGCCAATTCCATGGGCAGGGTCACGTTTTCCTCGGCCGTCAGCGTGGGGATGAGATGATAAGACTGAAAAACGAAGCCAATTTTACGGCCACGCAACAGGGCCATCTGGTCTTCGCCCAGAGAAGTGATGTCTTCACCATCCAAAAGGATTTGGCCGCTGGTGGGGGAGTCGAGCCCGGCGAGCAGGCCCAGCAGTGTGCTTTTGCCGCTGCCGGAGGGGCCCATAATGGCGGCGAACTGGGCGCGCGGGATCTCCAGGTCGATACCTTTGAGAATGTCCACACGGTACGTGCCGGTGTGGATCGACTTCGTTAGGCCGCGTACCTGAATCAAATCTTATTATGGCATTGGGATGAGAAACGCCTGGTGGAATGAAGTCCACGGCCCGATGAAAGCCCGGGTGGGGTCAGACCTTTTGGCCTGCCGCCGCAGGGCCGGGGCGGTATTCACGGTTGCGATGCTGGCCGCTTTGCTGTGCGCGTGCCGGCAGGAACCGGAGCACGCGAACAGCGCCCCGCCAAAGGATGCGGCGGCTACGGCGACGGCAGCTCCGTCGGCCGATAACCGGCCCGTCATCGTCTGCTTCGGCGACAGCCTGACGGCCGGGTTCGGCGTGGATCCGGGCAAAAGCTACCCGGACCTTCTGCAGGCTCTGCTCGATCGCGGCGGCTACCGCTACCGCGTCGTCAACTTGGGAGTGAGCGGTGATACCACGCAGGACGGGCTCGATCGACTGCCGCTCGTTCTGGCGGAAATGCCGCGCGATGTGGTGCTCGAATTCGGCGCCAACGACGGCTTGCGCGGGCAGCCGGTGGCGAACGCCGAAGCCAACCTGGCGCAAATGATCGAGGCATTGAAGAAGCAAGGCATCACCGCGGTTCTGGCCGGCATCACGCTGCCGCCGAACTATGGCCCGGACTACATCACCAAGTTCAACACCATGTACTCCGACCTGGCGAAGAAGTACAAACTGGCGCTGATTCCTTTCTTGCTTCAGGGCGCGGCCGGCCATGACGATCTAATGCAGCGGGACGGTTTGCATCCCAACACCGAGGGCACCAGGCTGGTGGCCGATAACGTGGCTCGCGTGCTGGAGCCTCTGCTCGAAAAGAAATAGCGTGCCAGCAGAAGCTCGATTCGCGCCACAACGGAGCAGCGTGGTCTACGCCGGCTTTGCCGCAGCGGTGGCGTCGTTGTTTCTATTCGCCTGGCTGGCCAACCAAGTCTGGAAAGGAGAAATGCTGCGCTTCGATGGCTTTGTGCGTGACACCGTTCATTCGTGGGCGACTCCGACGCTGACGACCGCCATGCGCGGCATCACGCAACTCGGCTCGCTGCAGTTTCTAGTCACGATCTGCGCGGTGCTGGTGGCGCGGCTGTTTTGGATCGGGCGCAAGCGCGCCGCGACCGTGCTGCTGATAGGGGCGGTTGGCGCCGAACTACTGAACGAGCTGCTCAAGCAATTGTTCCAGCGCATGCGGCCGGAGGCATTTTTTGGGTACCCCGAACCGCGCGACTACAGTTTCCCGAGCGGCCATGCGGTCCTGTCGTGCTGTATCTATGGCGTGGTAGCCGCCATTGCCACCACGCGCATGGAGTCGCGCGCCGGGAAAGCGGCGGTGTGGCTGGGAGCGGCGCTGCTGGCCGCGCTGATCGGCTTCTCGCGGATTTATCTGGGCGTGCATTACCCGAGCGACGTGATTGCCGGCTTCGCTGCCGCCGTCGTTTGGGTAACGGCTTTGCGCGTTGCCTACGGGGCGTGGTTACGCCGGGTCAGTTAACCAGGTCGCCGTGCGGCTTGTGTTGGGTGACCTCTTCATAGGCCGCTTTGATCTGCTGCTTCAATAGCGAATCATTCACCCATTCCGTCACCGCCATCGGCAGCTGCATCGACGCCTGCAGATCCTCCAGCTTTTTTCCGTCGCGGACGCCATCCCGGACTCTGGTAAACAGCTCCGTCATAAACTGCGCTTCGCCGCTGAGCAAATCGCGGCCTCCCGGAAGCCCGTGTCCCGGAAGAACGTACTTCACCTTCAGTTTCTCTGCCGAGTGCAGCACGCTCGGCCAGTTCTCAATGTAAGCGTCGTTCACATTATTGTAGGGGCCGTTGGCGACCGCGTCGCCGGTAGCCAGCACCTGTTCCTTAGGCAGGTAGACGAACCCATCGCCGCGCGTGTGCGCCCATCCGAAGTGGCGGAACTCGACTTTGCGCGAGCCGTCGTTGAGCACAAACATAGTCTCGTTGATGTCTTGTTTCGGCGGCTCGGGCCCAGGTTGATTTAGATCGGCGACGTCTTTGCGCGTCTTCGCGCTCGCCTGCCAACGAGCCGGCTCGAATCGTTTCAGTTCCTCGCCCACCTGCTTGAAGGCGAGCGTGGTGGCGCCGGCCTGAGTCCACAGAATATTGCCGTAAAGATGGTCGCCGTGGTGGTGCGTGTCGAACACATACTTGACCGGTTTGGAGGAAAGCCGCTTCACGTCGGCCATAGTGCCGCGCGCGCCATCCGGGAAGTTGGCGTCCACCACGATCAGGTAGTCCTTCATCTCGATGATCACGTTGTTGCAGTGGGTCTGGGTGAGGTCGCCCTCACGAAACCAGACTCCCGGAACGATCATTCGGATGGTTTCGGGATTAGCCTGCGAGTTGGAAACAAATAGCGCGATGCCGGCGAGTGTGGCGAAGACAAGCAAGAACAAGGCACGGAGCCGTGGCATGACTCACCCCCTTGAAGCTTTCTTATATCAGAAGCATCGTCTCACGATTGGCCGCAAAGTACAATCAATGAAATGGGGTCAAACGGGGAGGGTTTCGGCGGGCGCTTTTGGGCTCTGATTGGAGCTACGTTTCTCGGCTTCCTTGGCATGGGAACGGTGCTGCCGGCGCTCGGCCCGCACATCCGCTACGATCTGGGCGGTTCCGATCAAACCGTCGGATTGGTGATCGGCGTTTTCTCGTTTGTGGCACTCGGCGCGCGCCTGGTGAGCGGACCTCTGGCCGACCGCCGCGGACGCAAGATCGCATTCCTTACAGGCCTGACCAGTTGCGCGCTGGCGGGCGTGGCCTACCTGCTGCCTGTAGGGATCGCCGGCGCGTACATCGGGCGAATGTTTCAGGGACTCGGCGAGGCCTGTTTATATACGGGCGCGGCTATCTGGATCGTGGAAACCGGCGGCCTTGACCGCGGGAGCCAGGCGCTGGGCTATATGAGCAGCGGCATCTGGGGCGGGATTTCCGCCGGGCCGGTAGTGGGCCAGTGGCTGGGTACGTTCAATCGCGCGGCGGAGATGCAAGTTTTGTTAGCCGTGATCGCGCTGGTGATTGTTACACGTGTTCCGGAGCATTACCGGCGCCCCGTGCATACCGAGGCGCATACTTGGAATCTGCGCTGGCTGCTGAAGCCCGGTCTTGCGGTCGGCTTCGTGAACGTGCACTATCCGGTGATCGCGGGCTTTTTGATTTTACATTTGGCGCGGCACGGAAACTCCGGGCGAATGGCATTTTCCGCTTACGCTCTGCTGATGCTCGTCTCGCGCTTTTTCCTGGGTGGCTTGCCCGATCGAATGGCTCCAGCCATTACGTATTACAGCGGGCTCGCTTTAATGTCATTGGGCTTGATCGTGCTGGCCTCCGGTCCGCCGCCTGCTCTGGCCGTCAGTGCGGCTGCGGTGCTCGGCTTCGGCTTCTCGTTTCCGTGGTCATCCATCCTGGCAACCGTTTTACGCCGAACCGCGTCGGGAGACCGCGGATCGACCGTTGGTGTCTTGAGCGCGTTCTACGACCTGTTTGTCGGCATGAGCGCTTTCGCTGCCGGAGGGGTCTCCGGCTGGCTCGGATACTGGGCGGCTTTCGTGATGGCCGTGGTGGCGTTGGGCGGAGCCGCGTTTATGGGCCGGTTCGTGTTTGCGGAGAAGAATGTGCGCGAGGAAGCGGCTCCGGTCTCCGCTGCGGGTAGTCCGTCGCTGCAATAGAGGCGAGCGCAGTGAAAAGCATCGCTCCCTTTGGTCGCGGCTCGGTAAAACGGTGTTGCGTGGTGTCGGCCAAAGAACCGCGCGCGTAAAGCAAACGGAACTTTCATTCAGACCTTGCACGTCCTACATGTCCCGTGGGTTCCCGAGATGGGCCTCCGCATGGTGCTCGGCGAGAGCGTCGCGATGATCGCCGCGGGCGTCGGTGTGGGGATGGTGGGCGCCTGGGCAGCCGGCCGTGTGCTCGAACGCGGCGTAGCCGGGATGCGCCCCAGCGAGCCAACTACCTTCGCTGCGATGGTCTCGATCCTAGTGGCGGCGGCTCTTTTCGCGAGCTTTTTACCGGCCCGGCGAGCCAGTCACATAGATCCCATGCGCGCCCTGCGCCAGGATTAACTTCCGTTAGCATCCGCCAGCCAACTTTGGGGATATTGAGCAATCCCCATTGCGGATCGCATAGTGGAAACTTGAGCACTCTCTCGATCCCGCTGGGCGCTGCCAAACGGGACGGCTGGATCATCAGCCGGCCGGAAGATCTCACCTGGTTTATCGGGCCCGCCGCTGTGAGTTATCTCGCGCTGATCCTCATGGCCGGCGGATTCCCGCTCACCCCGCTGTACCTGGTGTGGCTCCTGGGAATCGACGGACCCCACGTAGCCGCGACCGTAACCCGCACCTACTTCGATAACAATGCGCGGCGCACCATGGGAGGGCTGCTGTGGGTGGTGATTCCGGCCATGCTGCTCGGGCCGCTGATGGTTTGGGCCGGCGCCGAAATCTGGTTCTACATGTTCGCGGTTTCGTGGCTGCACTTCCACATCGCCAAGCAGCACTTTGGATTCGTAGCGCTGTACAAGCACAAAGCGGGCGAACGCGACCGAACCGATTTTGTTATGGACCGCTGGTTCCTGCTCACCTCTTTAATGCTGCCCTTCGCGCGGTTCCTGGTGAAAAGCAGCTTCGTCTACCTGCCCAACCTGCCCGCCGTCCAAGCCATCGACTCGGTTTTGCTGGCGCTCTACGGAGGCTTCGCCGGCGTCTTCGTGTTGCGGCAATTGTACAAGTGGAAAAACGGGCAGGCGTTGAATGCGCCCAAGCTGGGGCTGATGGCGGCCATCATCCCGCTGCAATGGCTGGCATTCGGCTACGCGGGCACCACGCTCGTGGACGGCATGACGCGGGCTGGCATCATCCTTGGCCTGTTTCACAGCTTTCAGTATCACCGGCTCATGTGGTTCCACAACCGCAATCACTACAGCGAGCCGCAGTTTGAAACCACCGCTGGTCTGGCTGCTACGCTGGCGCGCCGCTTCGTGTATTACTTCGGCGCGGCAGTGCTGCTGAACCTGCTGCTCAGTTACCTGCCCTCGCATCTGGCGCCCAGTCCCTTCGTGAAGGCCGCGCTGTGGGGGCTCCCCTTCACGCACTACATTCTCGATTCCAAGATCTGGAGGGTGCGCGGCAATAAGGAACTCGCGGCCGCGCTACGGCTGGTCCAGCCGGGAGCGCCGTAGCGAAACGAAACCTCAAGATGCGATTTATCCCACTATTTCTCGCGTTATCCGCCGGCACAGGATTCGGCCAGCACGCCTATAGCCCCGCCGATATCGACGCGGGCGGCACTCTCTACCGGTCGAATTGCATGAAATGCCACGGCCCGGAAGGCACCACGATCGCGGGCGTCGACCTGGGACATGGCACTTTCCGGAGAGCCTCGACCGACGACGATCTCGCCCGCATCATTATCAACGGCATTCCCAGCACCGCGATGCCGCCGTCCGGCTTTAGCGAGTTGCAAGTGAAGACGATCGTGGCCTACTTGCGTTCGCGGGCGAACGCGGGCACGGCTGTGAGCAGCGAGGCCGCGCGGGGCAAGGCCATCTTCGAAGGCAAGGGCGGCTGCCATCACTGTCATCGCATCTACGGCGACGGCCCGCTTACGGGTCCCGACCTGAGCCAAATCGGCGTGCTGCGCGGCCCGCTCACGATCCGCCAATCGATCGTCGATCCGGACACCACCGTTCCTCCGGAAAATCGCTACGTCCGCGCGGTGACGCGAGATGGCGCCACCTTCACCGGGCGCGTCCTCTCAGACGACACGTTCGGGCTGCAGATCCTGGACTCGCACGAGAAACTGGTCTCGCTCGCCAAAGCCAATCTCCGCGAATACGCGTTCCTGCCGAACCCCATGCCTTCGTTCCGCGGAAAACTCAGTGATCAGGAGATCTCCGATCTGGTCAGCTACCTGGAAACTTTGAAAGGAGTGGCTCCGTGAAAGCATTTCCGCTGATGCTCGTTTTGGCGGCCGTTACGCTGCCGGCTCAGGTCTCGTTTGAGCGTCTGCTTCGCGCCTCGCAGGAGCCCCAAAACTGGCTCACCTATTCCGGCGGCTTCGATGGCCGGCGCTACAGCTCCTTAAGCCAGGTCACATCGCAGAACGTCAAAAGTCTGGGACAGCAGTGGGCGTTTCAAGCGCGGTCACTGGAGAAATTCGAGGCCACGCCTTTGGTGGTCGATGGCGTTCTGTACACGGTCCAGGCCCCGAACGACGTGGTGGCGCTCGACGCTGCAACCGGACGGATCTTCTGGATCTATCCCTATCATCCGTCGCCCCAGTCGCGTCCATGCTGCGGCAATGTCAATCGCGGCCTGGCGATACTCAACCACACCTTGTTCATGGCCACCGTCGATGCTCATCTGATCGCCATCGATGCCACCAATGGCGCGCCGATCTGGAACGTCAAGGTAGCCAGGCCCGAGGCCGGCTACGCCATGACCATGGCTCCACTCGTGGTGAAGGACAAAGTGATCGTGGGAACCGCCGGCGGCGAATACGGAATTCGTGGATTCATAGCTGCGTACGAGGCGAAGACCGGCAAAGAAGCCTGGCGCTTCTACACCATTCCCGGCAAAGGCGAGCCGGGCAATGATACCTGGGCGGGCGACTCCTGGATGCACGGCGGCGCGCCCGTTTGGGTGACTGGCGCGTATGATCCGGATCTCAATCTCACCTACTGGGGTGTCGGCAACCCCGGCCCGGATTGGGTGGCCGAGATGCGCGGCGGCGATAACCTCTATAGCGATTGCGCGGTGGCGCTCGACGCCGATACCGGCGCGCTCAAATGGTATTTCCAATTCACGCCGCATGACGAGTTCGATTACGATTCCGTACAGGTTCCGATTCTGGCTGACATGGATTGGAAAGGCTCGCCGCGCAAAGTGATGCTGTGGGCCAACCGCAACGGTTTCCTCTATGTGCTGGACCGCGCCAACGGCAAGTTTCTTTTGGGGAAGCCCTTTACCAAGGTCACGTGGGCCACGGGCCTGGATGAACGGGGGCGGCCCATGCGCGCACCGGGCGCTGTAGCCACACCGGACGGGAATCGAATTTACCCGGGCACCATGGGAGGCACCAATTGGAACTCGCCGTCCTACAGCTCGCGCACGGGACTCTTTTACATTCCCTCGTGGGACAACTATTACGCGGATTACATCAAGGGGACGGTCGAATACGCGGAAGGCCAGCTGTTTCTTGGCCCCTCCCCGGCTTCGCCGGTAGCGGGGCTTCACCCTGAGCAGGTCCCCAACCGCCGGGCAGAGGATGGGTACGGCGCCATTCGCGCCTTCGATCCAAAGACCGGCGAAAAGAAGTGGGAATTCAAGCTGAGCGAGGTCACCGACAGCGGCGTGCTGACGACGGCTTCCGACCTGGTCTTCGCCGGCGGACGCGACGGCTACTTCTTCGCCCTCGATGCCCGTAACGGCGAGTTGCTTTGGCGCGCGACTCTGGGCGGCCCGGTAGCCTCGGGGCCGGTGAGCTACGCGGTCGATGGCAAGCAGTATATTGCGGTCTCCGCCGGCAACACGCTGTTCAGTTACGCCCTCCGCCCGTAGTCCGTCGGCAGCGCGGTGGCGCTGCACCTGGAGTTTGGACATTCCCCACAGGCCTCCTGGCCTGTGTGGGGCAGACCGTCGCCTTTCAGCGGTCTGCGGTCGGAGAGACGACGCAAAGCGATCGCAAAGGCACCGCTCCTTTTAGTCGCGGCTCAGTATGCGTTCCGTTTCCGAGCGGTGGTTTGTCCAGCACCACGGCAGCCATGGCGCTGTCCCACCCTCCTATATACTGGAGCGAAAGGAAATCTGAATATGCGGGTGATCCGACTGTCTCTCGCCCTATGCGCCTGCGCGTTGTTTGCGCAACACGGATACAGCCCGGCCGACGTGGATGCCGGCGGCCGCCTCTATCGCTCGA
The DNA here is from genome assembly GCA_035516375.1 of Bryobacteraceae bacterium. GTDB lineage: Bacteria > Acidobacteriota > Terriglobia > Bryobacterales > Bryobacteraceae > PSRJ01. The sequence continues at coordinate 29,320 of DATJAK010000057.1, read as the reverse complement.
ATTGCGTGAACTGCCACGGACAGGAAGGCACGGCCATCCAAGGCGTGGACTTGATGCATGGCAAGTTCCGGCGCGCTTCTTCCGACGACGACCTGGCCCGCATCATCATCACTGGCATTCCCGGCACAGCCATGCCGCCCTCGAATTTCACCGAGCCGCAGGCGGAAAGCATTGTGGCCTACTTGCGTTCTCGCGTAGGAGCGGCCGCCAGTACGGCATCTACCGGTGGCGATGCCGCGCGCGGGCGGGCGATCTTCGAAGGTAAGGGTGGCTGCCGCAACTGTCACCGCGTCAACGGCGCCGGCTCGCGCGTCGGCCCCGACTTGAGCGAGATTGGCGGCTTGCGCAGCCCGGACAGCCTGCGGCAATCGATTGTCGATCCCAATGCAGAGATCCGCCCCGAGAACCGGTACGTCCGCGCGGTGACGCGCGACGGCGTCACCGTGACGGGCCGCCTTCTCACGGAAGACACCTTCGGGCTGCAGATCATCGATTCGCACGAAAAGCTGATCTCGCTCTCGAAAGCCGACCTGCGCGAGTTCGCCTACCAAAAGGACTCTCCGATGCCTTCGTTTCGCGGGAGACTCAGCGATCAGGAAATCGGCGACGTGGTCAGTTATCTGGAAACTCTGAAAGGCTAGGTCAATGAAAATATCTGCCCTGTTGCTTCTGTCAATAGCCGCATCCCTGCCTGCGCAAGTTTCGTTCGATCGCCTCATGCACGCCGGCCAGGAGCCGCAAAACTGGCTTTCGTATTCCGGCGGGCTCGACGGCCAGCGCTATACCCCGCTCAATCAAATCACGCCGCAGAACGTGAAGAACCTCGAGCTGCAGTGGGCGTTTCAGGCGCGCTCGATCGAAAAATTCGAAGCTACGCCGCTGGTGGTGGATGGCATCCTCTACACCGTGCAGGCGCCCAACGATGTGGTGGCGCTCGATGCCGCCACGGGGCGCGTGTTCTGGATGTATTCCTATAAACCTTCGCCCGAAGCCCGCCCGTGCTGCGGCAAGGTGAATCGTGGAGTGGCCATTCTGGATAACACACTGTTCATGGCCACCATCGATGCGCACCTGATCGCGATCGATGCCACCAATGGCCATCCGCTGTGGAACGTATCGGTAGCGAAACCCGAAGCCGGATATGCGATGACGCTGTCGCCTCTGGTGGTCAAGGACAAAATCATCGTGGGAGTCGCCGGCGGCGAATACGGCATCCGCGGATTCATCGCGGCCTACGAGGCGAAGACCGGCAAAGAGGCGTGGCGCTTCAACACCATCCCCGGCAAGGGCGAGCCGGGAAACAACACCTGGGCAGGCGACTCCTGGATGCACGGCGGCGCTTCCGTGTGGGTGACGGGCGCGTACGATCCGGCGCTCAACTTGACGTACTGGGGCGTCGGCAACCCCGGCCCCGACTGGGTCGGCGAAGTGCGCGCAGGCGACAACCTGTACAGCGACTGCGTGGTCGCGCTCGACCCCGATACCGGCAAGCTCAAGTGGTATTTCCAATTCACGCCGCACGACGATTTCGATTACGACGCCGTGCAGGTGCCGATTCTGGCCGACATGGATTGGAAGGGATCGCCGCGAAAAGTGATGCTGTGGGCCAACCGCAACGGCTTCTTCTATGTCTTGGACCGCACCAGCGGGCAGTTTCTCCTGGGTAAGCCTTTCACCAAGGTGACGTGGGCGACGGGCCTCGACGAACGCGGCCGGCCGATGCGCGCGCCCGGCGCAGTTCTCACGCCGGAAGGCAACAAGATCTATCCGGGCAACATGGGCGGCACCAACTGGAACTCAGCGTCTTACAGCCCGCGCACCGGGCTCTTCTACATTCCCTTGTGGGACAACTACTATTCGGAGTTCGTGAAGGGCCCGGCCGATTATGCCGAGGGGCGGATCTACGCGGGCGCGATGCCGCGTTCGCCGGTGCCGATGGTCCAGGCGCCGCAAGTGCAGAACCGCAAAGCGGAGGACGGCTACGGCGCCATCCGCGCATTCGACCCGAAAACCGGCGAAAAGAAATGGGAATTCAAACTGAGCGAAGTGACCGATAGCGGCGTGCTAAGCACCGCTTCCGACCTGGTCTTTTCCGGCGGCCGCGACGGCTACTTCTTCGCGCTCGACGGCCGCAACGGCGAGCTACTCTGGCGCGCGACCTTGGGCGGCCAGGTGTCCTCAGGGCCGATGAGCTACTCGGTGGGCGGCAAACAGTTTATTGCGGTTTCGGCTGGGAGCACGCTGTTCAGTTACGCGCTGCGGTAGCAGTCGGTGGGTTGGGGACTCACGTTACGGATTCGTTCGAGCCGGGGGAGACAAAGTACGATACGACGAAAGACAAAACCGTCGTTATTGCCGACGCAACTTCTCCTGTAATCAGCTTTAGGTGCAGAGGCCCAAGAACATAGCTATTCAGAACAAAAACAACTATAACCGAGGCTGCACCAGCTAAGCCACCGGCGACTACTTTTCTGGTCGGGACATTCGTTGGTTGGCCCGCCGCCGTTGCTGATTGTGGCATCTATAATCCTCCTTTTCTAAGACCATAAAAGATACATACGGATAGAAATTATACGCCGCTTTATCAGCCCATGGATTGGTCACGTGCACAAAGAGACGTTATCGTCCCCTCAGTACTAAGGTTTAGAACCCGCCGACGGCCTCCGCCGCGATGTGCCCCTCTCGCAGATCGATGAGGCTGCTCATTCCAGCACGCTGTTCAGCTACCGCTGCGGCCGCGGACGCCGCGTCCGTCGAACCTGTTCTGCCGGCCCCCAGAACCGTTTTACGAAGAAAGCGCACTCGGAAACCGCGCCTGAAAATCGGGAATGCCCACCCATTCCGGGCGCACTCGAACGCGGACCATCCCCGGCAGCATTTTGCCCACTTGCTGCACCCAGGCTTTTCCTTGCTCTTCACCGAAGTAGCGATGCGCAACCAACTCGTATTCCGGGACAACGCCATTCACCTCTTCGAGAGCCGCAGTCCCGCGAATCATCAGAACCTTGTGCGGGAAGGTATTGTCGTCGATAGTCAACGCAACCTTGGGATTCTTTCGGAGGGCCTTCAGCTTCGGCGCCTTGGGCGGTGTCCCGATCACGAATTCCGAGCCGTTCCAATGGAACCAAACTGGCACAACGCGCGGCGTGCCGTCAGTCCAGACGTAGGCCAGCCTGGCGGGAATCTTCGACGTCAATAGCTCCTTAGCAACCGGGTCGTTCAAGAGAGCGACAGAACCTTGCGCAGCCGGCATGGCAACCTCCTCGTGTAAACTCCAGCGTGAACGCGCCTTTTAGTTTGGCTTCAGAAGACCCAGTTGGATCCTCATGCCGTATTCGTCGTAGTCCTCCCACATCTCGGCGATTTTGTCTGCCTCGATGCGAAGCATCAGAGTTTCCGTCACCTCAATCTTCTTCCCGGTCGGTTCCAGACCCCAAAACTTACCCCGATGCGTTCCCGTGAATGGAATCCGCAGGACCACTTTATTCCCCTCCACGATCATGTCTTCGAGTGTGAAATGAAAGTCCGGGAATGCTTCGCGCCAGTTTCTTACCGTCTGTAACCCCGACTCCGCCGTCATGGGGAAGCTCCGTCCGCGGTAATGTAGAACCACACCTTGCGTAAACATCTGATCGGCCAGATGGAAGTCGCCCTTGTTCCAGACATCCTCGACGAACCAACGCGCTATTTGCGCCGGGCCCTTGGGCAGCGAAGGTGGCTGTGCCGAAGCGGTGCCCCAGGTAATCGCGAGCATCGCGAACGCTACCAGTGGCGCAACGTGACTCCATCTGAGCGACTTGTGTTTGTGAACCGCCCAAAGCCGGTCGTCTTTGTTCATGAGGCTCCTTCGCAGAAATGTTACCAAAAGGACGGGCCTTCCAATCACGGCGAGTTCGCCGGCGAAACCGCGGGTCGGACGCCGCGGCGATTGCCGGCAAAATGCCTCCCTGTGCCTTGACACGCCGCCGGCATTGTCGATAGTCTAACGGACTCAGACGCCGGGCCGGCTCAGGCCAGCAGCGGCTAAAGGAGGTTATTCCATGGCAACGACAGTGGCGGGAGCATCCTTATTGGACAGAGTTCGCGCCATCGCGCCCATCATTCAAGCTAATGCGGCGAATGCCGAACGTGAGCGGCAACTGAGCAAGCCGACGGTGCAGGCGATGATCGATGCCGGCCTGTACCGGATGTCCGTACCGCAAGCGCTGGGAGGCCTGGAAGTGGATGCGGTTACCGCCATTCGCGTGCTGGAAGAAGTGTCGCGTCTGGACAGCGCGGCGGGCTGGAACCTCATGATCTCCACGGGGGCGCCCTCTTTTTGCGCCTGGCTTCCGCCCGAGGCGTCGCGCGAGATCTTTGCAAACCATCCGGACGCAATCGTATGCGGGGCGCTGGCGCCGCCCGGACGCGCCGTGCCCAGCGAAGGAGGATATCGGGTCACGGGGCGTTGGCCGTTTGCGTCCGGATGCAATCACGCGTCCTGGCTGGTGGGCGCGGCGTTCATTTTTGACAAGGACGAACTGCGCCTGGACCAGAACGGCATTCCCATCCAGTTGATATTAGCGTTTCCAAAGAACGAGGTGACCATTCTGGACACCTGGCACACGGTCGGAATGCGGGGCACCGGCAGTAACGACATCGCAGTCCAGGATGTCTTCGTCCCGCAGTGGCGCGCGGCTCAGGTGGCCCCGCTGACGCAGCTTCCCAAAGCATTCGACCGGCCGTTGTATCGCATGACGCTTTGGTTTGCGGTGGCCGCGCTGGCTGCACCTTCGCTGGGCACGGCTCGCGCCGCCATCGACGCGCTGCTCGCGTTGGCGCTGAAAAAGACGCCGGCCTACACACGCTCGCCGCTCGCCGAACGGCCAGTGGCGCAGATGCAGGTGGCACGCGCCGAAGCGCTACTTGGGGCCGCGCGGGCGTATCTGTACGATACGGTGCGCGATGCTTGGGACACGGCCTCGCAAGGCCAGTTCCTGGCGCAGAAACAGAAGATCGCGATTCAGTTGGCGGTGTCACACGCGATCTGCTCCGCGGCCGATGCTGTCGATCTGGTCCACCAGGCCGCGGGAACCAGCGCGATTCGCCTGGAGCATCCGTTCGAACGGTATTTTCGCGACGCGCATGCGATGACCCAGCATGCCTTTGGCTCCGCCAGCCGGTTCGAATCAGCCGGGAAACTCATGTTCGGCCTGGAAACCGACTGGCCGTTCTTCGCGATGTAAGGCGTGCGGCCAGCCCTTCCGGGCTGCGGCCGCGCTTCCGCGCGGCGCGCCGGGCAGAAGCCCGGCGGCGGGCCGAAAGGCCCGCCCCCACGCTGGCAATCACCACGACGCGTAGAGCGCACGATCTCAGCTACGCGTGGCGGCCACGGAACTGGACACAGCCGCAGTCCCCAAAGGCGTCAGCCTAAAACCTTCATACCCGTTCGCCGCGACCTCATCGCACTTCTGGCAATACGCCGGCAGCCCTCCGATGTAGGGCATGAATATCCGCGGCTTGCCGGGAATGTTCGCGCCGACATACCAGGAGTTGGCCAACGGATACAACGTGAGGTTGGCGACTTCGTTGACGTGTTCGACCCAACCGCTCTCGGACTCCACCGTCGCTTCCATCGCGGCGATGCCATGGTTCCAGAGATAGGCGAAGCAGTCGGCAATCCAATCAACGTGTTGCTCGATCGAAATGGCCATGTTACTCAGCACCGACGGGCTGCCCGGCCCCGTGATCGTGAACAGGTTTGGAAAGCCGGCCACCATCAGGCCCAGGTAGGTGCGCGGACCCGCGGCCCACTTCTCTTTCAGACTCTTCCCTTCTCTGCCGCGGATCGAAATGCTGTTGAGCGCGCCCGTCATTGCGTCGAACCCAGTCGCGAACACGATGCTGTCCACGGTGAACTGCCGTTCGCTGGTTCGCAGTCCGTCTGCGGTGATCTCCTCAATAGGAGTCTCGCGCGCGTCGATGAGCGTCACGTTGTCGCGGTTGTACGTCTCAAAGTAGCCCGTGTCGATACAGGGCCGCTTGGTCGCAATCGGATGATCCTTCGGCGCGAGCTTCTGCGCTACCGCCGGATCACGGACGATTCCGCGAATCTTATGGCGCACGAATTCGGCGGCCGTTTCGTTCGCTTCGCGGTTGACGATGAGATCGTTGAACGACACCAGAGGTCCGAAACCACCAGCCTGCCAACCCTTTTCATAGGTTCGCTCGCGCACTTCCGCCGAAACCTCCAGGGCGGATGGCCTGGGTTCGCCCGCCTGAACGAGGAAACCGAAGGGCGTGGTCTTGGCGAGTTCCCGGTACTTCGCGCCATTCTCTTTCCAGTCTTCGATCACCTCCGCCGTGAGCGGCCCGTTTTGCGCCGGCAGGCTGAAGTTCGGAGTCCGCTGGAACACATAAAGGTGCGCGGCCTGGCGCGCGATCATGGGAATCGATTGGATCCCCGACGAGCCCGTGCCAATCACGGCCACGGTTTGCCCGGTGAAATCGACCCCTTCGTGCGGCCAGTGTCCGGTGTGATACCACTTGCCCTGGAATTTCTCGAGACCCTGGTACTCGGGAATCTTGGCCGCCGAGAGACAACCCGTCGCCATGACGCAGAATCGCGCGGAAACGCGCTGGCCGCGATCGGTTTCGATGGCCCAGCGGTTTTCGTGTTCGTCGAAGGTGGCGGCTGTAACTTTGGTGTCGAACTGAATGTCGTGTCTCAGGCCGAAGCGGTCCGCGACGTGATTGAGGTAGCGCAGGATCTCGGGCTGTCCGGCGTAGCGCTCGGTCCACCGCCACTCTTTGCGGAGGTCTTCCGAGAACGAGTAGGAGTACTCCAGGCTTTCCACATCGCAGCGCGCGCCGGGATAACGATTCCAATACCAGGTGCCGCCTACGCCGCCGCCTGCCTCAAACACTCGCGCCGTGAAACCCAATTCGCGCACGCGGTGCAGCATGTATAGACCGGCAAACCCGGCCCCGACAATCACCACGTCAGCGGTTCCGGGGCGAGACGCTGTATCAGACATAAGGGCAGCCCTCCATCGAGCGCTACGCTATTGTACGGCAAGCGCCGAGCGCCGTTGAGGCGGCTATTCCGGGAAACCCGCCGTCTGTCTGACGCGTTCCGCCTGCAACAGGTGCCGGCGTTGGTGTCTGGAAACGATCTCAAAGCCCGTTCCCACCGTGAATCGAATCACGGGGATGAAAGGGTTCCGGAACCGGACTCGGTTTACATCGTATGCGCTCGCCTGAAGAACCAGTTGGCGGGCGGCTTCGTTACTGCGCAAGAAGCGATCCAGAACGGAAAGTTCGACTTGCACGCCCGGAACAATCTTCTTCGGCGCGCGGGCATGCCTGGTCTGCGGTGATGGTTCTATGTAGCTCGTGATAAACCACCGGGCGAACCACCCCGGCAGGATCTCCGGAACTCCAGAGCCCGGCTTACCAGCCAGTGAGTTTGCCATCGCCGGCAGATACACTTCGTTCGCGATCGAAAGATGCTCCAGACACTGGCCGATACTCCAGGCTCCAGGCGCCGGATGCCAGTTCAGTTGCTCTCGATTGAGCCCGCTCACGAGTCCCTTGGCGCGCTGATCTGCGGCAGCCAGCTCACCCATCAATCGCGTGGACCACGCCGGCAGCACACTATTTCCTGCCGGCCGGAGACGCTACCGCTCTCCGGACAAATTCGTCTTCGCCGCCCGATGACCATCCTAAGATCATTCCCGTAACTTTCCCGTCGGCATTCTTTACAAACTTGACGTTGCCGAACGATCCGGTAAACTCCGTCGGCGAGAGAGGCGTAAGCGCGGCGCCGGACATCACTAAGCGGCGGCCGCTGAGGGTGATGTCAAAATTTTCAATGTCACTGCGAGGTACTTTCAACTCATAGGAGCCTTGATATTGCGCCAGGATATCTACTGCCAGATCGACGCCGATCTTCTTGTCATCGGAGACCGCGCTACCGATGATATGTGGCGTGTCTTTTTCGTTGTCACAGACATCTTCGATCAGTTCAGTATCCGGAAGGAGATTGAAATACAACGTCACGGACCACGGTTCGGTGTACGCCTTGGGATCCTCGATCGTCACCTCCACGTTCATGTGGCCGAAATTCACGCGGTGGTAGCGCTCGATGGTGTGGAGTAGCTCGCTGTGCGGGTGCCCGGCGTCGTCGAGCCAGCTCCGGTCGTTGAAACCTCTGGTGTCCACCACAAACGTGTCGTGATCCCATTTTCCGATCGAGTATCCAAGCCACGCGGGGTTCATTTCTTTGGGATGGGTTCGGCCATCGGTAAAGATCTGCCGGAAGCGGGTGAATTCCTCGTAGAGAATCATGGTCAGGCCGGGGTTCTGGATGATCTTGAAATTGTCCACCAGCATGGCGTCCGGTATGCTGTGGGGCAAACAATGGGCAGCGGGCCGGCCCAGGCCGTAGACACGATCGCGCTCCTTGAAGATGGCTTCCGCCCACGGCGTCATCGGAATCGGAGCGGCGTTGGGGCGCCAGAACTGCAAGCTGTAGTCCGGCCCTTGGGATGAGATGATGATCGTCCCAGGCGGCACGCGCGGGATGGCCGAGTAGTCCGGGTTCCAGATGCCCGACAGATCCGGCTTGCCGTCGCGCGTCCGCAGCGTGGGAGCGCTCAAATCAGGTTTGCCATCGCGCGTTCGCGGCGTGCCACGTGTGGGATAGTTGATCCACTGGCCCCAAAGCATGTGACTCAGCGCCAATAGCGTCGCCATCGGCAACCATCGCCTGCAATTCATCCAGCCTCCAAACCAGAATCGAGTTTACATCAATCAAGCGGCTCACCCCTTGTATGATGAAGATAGCTCTCGCCCGCGAGCTCAATGCAGATTCCAGATCGAAAGACGCCCAATGCCGGTGCGTCCGGCACACCAACTCCTATCGTCCACCCCGGCACCACACCGCCCCAAAAACCAGGCGATTCCGTCACGATTTCGGTTTCGCGTCTGAGTTTCCACTACGGCAAGTTTCGGGCGCTCGACGGCGTCTCGATGCCGGTTTATGAGAAGCGCATCACGGCGTTAATCGGACACTCCGGCAGCGGAAAATCCACCTTTCTCCGGAGTTTGAACCGCTTGAATGAAACCGTGCGCCACACTCGCACGGACGGGGAAATCCTGCTCGACGGCAAAAATGTGCGGCACATCGACGTCACGCAACTTCGCAAACGAGTGGGCATGGTGTTTCAAAAATGGAATCCGTTTCCCAAGTCGATTCTCGAGAATGCGGCGTTCGGACTCCGGATCCACGGCTATACCAAACCGGGTGGCCGGGCTGCCTTGCGAGATGCGGTCCAGCACAACCTCCGCCGGGACGCGTTGTGGGATGAAGTGAAGGACCGAATCAATCAACCGGCCCACACCCTTTCCGGAGGCCAGCAGCAGCGGCTGTGTATCGCTCGCGCCCTGGCCGTAGACCCGGAGGTGCTGCTTCTAGACGAACCTTGCTCCGCAGTCGACCCCATCGCCACCGGGAAAATCGAAGAATTGATTTGTCAACTCAAGGACAGTTGCACGATCCTGATCGTTACCCACAACATGCAGCAGGCCAAACGGATCGCCGATTACACCGGATCTCTCGCGCTCGGCCGTTTGGTCGAGTTCGGTGTCACGTCGAATGTTTTGCGGAAAGACATCATCTGGGCACGGCCGCACGCGGTTACTCACCAAAGTGGTGGATGAAAACTCGCACCGCGCAGCCCGGTGATCTACTAAGCTAAGGATAGGGATGCACCCGACTGTCATCTGCCGGTTTCTGATTCGAGCGGCTAGCTGGATTGTTCCGGCGCGTGCCCGCGCAGTTTGGCGCCAGAAATGGGATTCGATGCTGGATAACGCATGGATCCTGCTCGAGCGCGGCGAATTAGACCGGACCGGACGAGAGTGGCTGGCTTCCTGCTGTTGGGCCGGCTTTCACGATGCATTGCGAACGCGGCTCCCGCTTTTCCGCTCACCCGGGTTCCTGCTCACGGCAGCTCTGGTGGCGCTCGGCGTTCTCGGCGTCGTGACTCAGGGCTACCGCGGGACGCGCGCGCTCTTTGAACGCTTGCCGATTGAAGATCCGGGCAGCCTGGTGGCCCTGCGATACACCGGTTCGGTAGGCCAGCCTGCCGGCGTGCCGCCGCGCCTCATTCCGATATGGGCGGCAAAGGCCACGCTCATCTCGGGAATCGCCGGTTTCTTGCGCCGTCCCTATTCACCGCATGGCCGTGTAACCCCTAATTTCTTCGCGTTATTGGGAGCCCGGCCGGCTCAAGGCCGCCTGTTTCAACCGGCCGATCGTGACACCGCCGTGGTTAGCGATTGGACGTGGCGCAACACCTTCCACGCAGACCCGCGGATTCTCGGCCGCCGCATCACCGTGGACAGCCAGGATTACACCGTGGTTGGAGTGCTGCCGGACACATTCTGGGCGATTTCGCCGCAGATCGGCGTGTGGACGCCTTTTCACCTCGAGCCAAAGCCCGATCCGGATCTGCCCTTTCTCGTCGGGGCCATCGTCCGCCTTAAACCGGGTACGACGTGGCCAGCCCTGCGCGGCGATCTGTTCCGCACCGCGCGCAGCGCCAATCAATTGATCCCGCGCGCGCCCGAAACCTGGTGGGCTCCCCTGCCCAGCTCCCAGTTGCCCAGCTATCTCTTGGGGATTGCGTTCGCCATCGCGGTGGGTGCGTTTCTGGTCGCGCGCCAGCAGACTGTCGGTCTGCACCACAGTTGGCGCTACTGGCGCTTCCTGGCATCGAAAACGCTTTTGCTGATGCTGATCCCTTCCCTCGTTTGGATCGAGTGCACCCGGTTCGTTCCGATCCCAGCGCGGCCCCTGGTCACTCTGCTATTCCTGGCGGCTTGTGCGTTTGCGTTCTGGTGGAGCTTCGCCGATCAGCGCCGCCGCTGTCCCGTTTGCTTCAAATGGCTGGGGCTGCCGGTCACCTTGGGATCCTGGTCGAGCGTGTTGGAACCGGTTACCACCGAGTTTCTCTGCGAGTCCGGCCACGGAGCGCTTTGCGTCCCCGAGACCGAGCAGGGTGAGCGCGACCGCTGGACCAATCTCGACTCCTCCTGGCGCGATTTCTTCCATAAAGTTACGTAGGATTTCCGGCCCCGTCTCAGTACTTCGCGAGTTGCCCCCACGTATTAGTGGTGTTAATCTGGAGGCGGGGGAATTGCGATGGTCATCGGCGTCCCAAAAGAGATCAAAGATCACGAGACCCGCGTGGGGCTGGTGCCCAGCGGCGTCACTGCCCTGCGTGAGGCAGGTCACGAAGTGCTGGTAGAGGCGCACGCCGGCGAAGGCAGTTCCGTCACCGACCGCGAATACATGCAGGCCGGAGCCGCCATTATTCAGAGCGCGGCCGATGTTTGGCGCAAAGCCAACCTGGTTGTAAAAGTCAAAGAACCGCAACCGGCTGAATACGGATACTTCCGGCCCGACCTGACCCTGTTCACCTATCTGCACCTGGCGCCCTTGCCCGAGCTGACCAACCAACTGCTGACGGCGAAGGTGAACGGCGTCGCCTATGAGACCATCCTCGAAAAAGACGGATCGCTACCGCTGCTCACGCCCATGAGTGAGGTTGCCGGGCGCATGGCGGTGCAAGTGGGCGCGCAGTATTTGGAGCGGCCCAACGGCGGCCGCGGCATTCTCCTGGGCGGCGTGCCGGGTGTGGCGCCCGCCAACGTAGTGATCCTGGGAGGCGGAGTGGTCGGCCTGAACGCGGCCAAGATCGCGGTTGGGATGGGCGCGCATGTCACCATCATCGAGAAAAACATCAACCGCCTCCGCCTCCTGGATGACATCTTCAGCAGTCAGGTCGTGACGCTGGCCTCGAACTCGTGGACGATCGGCGAGAACCTGCGCACGGCCGATCTGGTAATCGGCTCCGTTCTCATTCCCGGAGCTTCGGCGCCCAAGCTGGTGAAGCGCGAGATGATCGCCACCATGCGCCGCGGCGCGGTAATCGTGGACGTGGCCATCGATCAGGGCGGCTGCTTCGAGACTTCGCATGCCACCACCCACACCGACCCGGTCTATACAGTCGACGGAGTCCTGCATTACTGTGTGTCGAACATGCCCGCGGCGGTCCCGCACACTTCCACCTTCGCGCTGACCAATGCGACCTTCCCGTACCTGATGGAACTCGCGAATCTCGGCCTGGAACGGGCCTGCGCGAATCACCCGGCCATTTCCGCCGGCGTCAACACCTACCGCGGTTATGTGACTCACGGCGCCGTGGCCGCGTCCCAAGGCCGCGAGTGGCGCGACGTGAGCGCCGCAGTGTAGTGGTGCCGCCTGGTTATCCGGTAACGGACCCCCGGTACGGGCCCGTTCCGGGCGTTCCGGGCTGCCCGGCGTCCCGCTAGCGCAGAAACATCTCGCGCATGCTCGCGCGATCCAACTCCCCACCGCGCAGATACACCTTATCAATCCTCCGCGTATTGTTGATATTGTCCAAAGGATTGCCGTCCAGCACCAGGAAATCCGCGCTCTTTCCCGCGCTCACCGTTCCCAGTTGATCGAGCTTCATCAGCTCAGCCGCAGTCTTCGTAGCTGCCACGATCACCTGAGCCGGAGTCATCCCCGCCGCCACCATATCCGTCATTTCCTGGTGCGCCGCCCATCCAATCGTGGCGCTCGAGTCCGTGCCAAACCCGATCCGCACGCCTGCCGCGTTGAGCTTCGCCAGGTTGCGCGCCTGGATACCGAAGAATTCCTGCGCACGCTTCACGGCCTCCGGCTTCCGGCCGGCAAGCGCGCGGCGCATCTTCTCGATTTCCGCCGCGGGCACCGTCTCGGCCGCGAACTTCAGGTCTTCTTCCGTAGTCTCGCGCTCCGGCAGATTGGGAATCACGTATACATTCGGGTGCTGTTTGAACAAAGCGATCACTTCATCGTCCACATCGCGGTCCCGAATCCCGTGCGCGAAAATATCAATACCAGACCGCAGCAGCTCCTTGGCGTCCGCCAGGTAGAAAATGTGCGCCGCCACGCGCAGGTTATGTTTGTGGGCTTCGTCGATGATGGCCCGATAGAGCGGCGGCGTGAGCTTCGGGACCGTGCCATTCCGATCGTCCACCCAAATCTTGACCAGGTTCACTCTCTTGGCGGCGAGTTCTTGAACCGCTTTGCGTGCTTCCTCCTCGCTGCTCACTCCATACGCCACCGGCCGCCAGTAATCGGCGCCAGGACCGGCATTGGGCATGGCCATCCCACGTCCTGCGATGCGAAACAGAGCCGCATTCGGACCCGGGTCGGCGCGCACCTGGTAGGGAATTTCGCCGGGATCGATCCCCATGCTCTGCGCCGCGGCAATTCCGTAGTAGGCGTAGCGCTGCAGGTGGTCGATCAGGTTCTCCTTCGTGTAGGTATCAGCGCCGATCTTGCCGGTCTTGATCACCTGCCAGCCAAGATGCGTGTGTGCATCAACAAGCGCCGGCATGACCGTCTTGCCCGTGAGATCGACTTTCGCCGCGCCCGCCGGCGCCTGGATCTCGCCTTTCTTGCCAATCCGCGTGAACTTGAGATGCTCCACCAGAAAGGCCGAGTTCTCAATGGGAGCGCTGCCATCCCCGACAATGAGGCGCGCGCCTTCAAACAGGATCGCCTGGCCCGGTTGGGCGGAGCCCGCCAGGCAGCCGAGTGCGAGCAGTGCAAGGATCGTTATTGGTTTCATCTTCTGGAGATTGTACTCGCTGCCGGGTAGCTTTGTATCATGGGCAGACGTGATCCGCGCCGCCGCCACCATCGGTCCCATGACCACCGAAATCCGGGAGTTTCCTTTCCCGGAGATTCCCGCCGATGCCGGCCTGCTGCGGATCGAAGCCGCCGGCGTTTGCGGCACCGACTGGCACAATTACCCCTCCAACCGCCCCGCCCGCATCATGGGACACGAAAACGTCGGGCGCATCCATCAACTGGGCGCCATCGCCACTGAGCGCTGGGGACTCAAGGAAGGCGATCGCGTCGCGCTCGAAGAGTACCTGCCATGCGGCCATTGCGACCTATGCCGCTCGGGCGAGTTTCGCTTGTGCGAACAGACCGAGGCGCGCCGGCCGGGAGCGCTGCGCTACGGCACCACGCCGATTTCCGTATCGCCGGGCCTCTGGGGCGGCTACAGCCAGTTTCAATACCTGCATCCCAATTCGGTGTTCCACCGCGTACCCGAGGACGTACCCGCGGAACTCGCCGCGCTCTGCCTGCCGCTCGGTAACGGCATTCAGTGGACCTACCTCGATGGCGGCATCGGACCTGGCCAGACGATTCTGATCCAGGGACCGGGCCAGCAAGGGCTAGCCTGCGTGGTGGCCGCCAAAGCCGCCGGCGCCGATTGCGTCATCATCAGCGGATTGCTGCGGGACCAGGCGCGGCTCGAAGTGGCCAAAGCCCTGGGCGCCGATCACGCGATTAACGTGGAGCAGGAAGATCTCGAGAACCGCGTGCGCTCCCTTACCACGGACCGCGGAGTGGATGTCTCCGTGGATACGGCTGGTGGCAGCCAGACGCTGGCGGCCGCGATCCGCCTGACTCGCAAGGGCGGCTCGGTCCTGTTTGCCGCCGTCCCCTCCGCCCATCTGCACGAGTTTCCCGTGAGCGACCTGCTCGCGGGCCGTTTGATTCTCCGCCCTTGCCGCGGCCACAGTTTCGCGGCCGTAGAACTGGCGCTTCGCTACATCGCCTCCGGGCGCTTCCCCTTGCACCTGATGGCCACGCACCGATTCGGCCTGAGCGAGGTCGACCTGGCCATCCGCTCGGTGGGCGGCTGTGGAGCGCCCGGCGCCATCCATGTTACGGTGATGCCGTGGGAGTGAATCCAGCCCATATCGTCACGGTTCGCGATTTCTCCCCGGCCACACTCGCGGCCATCGCCGCCCAACTGGAAGCCTCCACCGAATTCGAGCACCTGGTCTATCGCGAATCGGAGCTGGATGCGGTCTGGTCGATCACCGGATTCTTCCTGGCGGAGAATTCAGTAGCGCAAGATGCCGTGGCCCGCTTGCATGAGACCGTGCATCGGGCACATGATCTGGTAGGAGAGGGCCGCCCCCGCGAGGCCGCAGCCCTCTTGCGCACGTTGCTTTAGAAGCCGCGGAACGAGGAGGATCGATGCTCTCGCGCGAGGAAAATGAACTGCTCACCCGGACCGGACTGGGCACGCCGGCCGGCGCCTACTTCCGCCGCTATTGGCTGCCCGCGCTGCAGGCCAGCGAGCTTCCCACGCCCGATTGCCCCCCGGTTCGCGTTCGAATCCTGGGTGAAGATCTGATCGCCTTCCGCGATACCGAAGGCCGCGTTGGCCTGGTGGACGAGTTCTGCCCCCATCGCCGCGCCAGTCTCTTTTGGGGACGCAACGAAGAGTGCGGCCTGCGCTGTGTCTATCACGGATGGAAATTCGATGTCACCGGCGCTTGTGTCGAGATGCCCAACGAGCCGCCGGAATACCGATTCAACAACAAGATTCGCACCGTGGCTTACCCCACCCGCGAATACGGCGGCATCGTATGGGCCTATCTCGGCCCTCCTGAGTCGGTTCCCGAATTACCCAAAATCGAGTGGGCGCGCGTTCCCGAAAACCACCGCTACATTTCTAAACGCCGCCAGGAATCCAACTACCTGCAAGCCGTTGAGGGCGGCATCGATTCGAGTCATACGAACTTTTTGCACGCCAGCCTGGAGGCGTTTCGAGTCACCGACGCTTATCTCGAAGCAGTCAAGAACAGTAATAATCTGCGCGCCAAATATCACATTCTCGATAAGTCGCCCCGCTTCACGGTCAAGAAAATGGACTACGGGCTGGCCATCTCAGTGCGGCGGAACGCCGAAGAGGACACCTACTATTGGCGCTTGACTCAGTTTCTGCTGCCGGCCTACACGATGATCCCGCAACAAAAAGGCCTGGCAATCAATGGCCACTGTTGGGTGCCTCGTGATGACGAAACCTGCTGGGTCTGGAACATGACCTGGAATCCGGATTCGCCCCTCTCCGAGGACGATTGGAAGTCCATTCGGGAAGAGACGTTCATTCATGCGCGCGTCGACCCGGCAACCCTTCGCCCGCTGCGCAACAAAGACAATAACTACTTGATCGACCGCGATCAGCAGCGCACCAAGAACATGACCGGCATTCATGGCTTCGCTGCCCAAGACCAGGCGCTGCAAGAGAGCATGGGGCCGGTTGTCGACCGCACGCGCGAACGTTTGGGTACCAGCGACACCGCCATCATTGCCATGCGCCGCTTGATGTTGCAGGAAATCCGCGCGCTCCAGGAAGGCGGGGAGCCGTTCGCCGCGCGCCATGGTGATGTCTACTGGGTCCGTTCGGCGGCCGTGCTCCTCAAGCGCGACGTTCCCTTCGACGAGAGTTCGCGCGATCTGGTCGGCGCCGAGGTTTAGGTGCAAGCAGGAACATCGAGAGCCGCCGGCGATGCTCAGTCAGACCGCCCGCTAATCCGAGTCATCGGCATCCGACCCAGCGTCCTCAAGCTGGTTCCCACGCTCGCGATTCCCACGGCTGTCTGGTTCCTGCCATTGCATCTCAACCCGCCCGCGCAGCATGCCATCGCCATCGCGCTGTTCATGATACTCGGCTGGGCGACGGAGGCGATGGATCATGGGCTCACCGGCCTGATCGGGTGCTATTTGTTCTGGGCTCTCGGAGTCGTCCGGTTCGATGTGGCCTTCAGCGGGTTCGCGGATGATACGCCCTGGTTTCTGATGGGCGCCATCCTGTTCGGCACCATGGCGGCGAAATCCGGCCTGGCGCGCAGGCTCGCTTATCTCGTCACCATCCGCGTGGGCACCAGTTACTCGCGTCTGCTTCTCGCGCTGATCCTCTCCGATTTCCTCCTGACCTTCATGGTCCCCTCCGGCATGGCGCGCATCACCATCATGGCCGCCATAGCCACTGGACTCATCGACGAGTTCGGCTTGGGCATCGGCAGCAACGTCGGCCGCGGCGCGTTTCTGATCATCACCTACACTGCCACGGTATTTGACAAGAGCATCATCGCCGGCGCCGCCGCCATCACCGGCCGCGGCATCATGGAGAGCATCGGCCACACCGACGTGCTCTGGAGCCGCTGGCTCTTGGCCTACTTGCCGTCGGACATCGTCACCATCCTGGTGGCGTGGCGCCTCACGCTATGGTTGTATCCGCCCGAAACCGCCTCGCTTCCGGGGGGCGTCGAATTCCTCAAGGCGGAACTGCGCAAGGCCGGTCGCTGGAGCTCGATGGAAAAGAAGGCGCTGGCTCTGATGCTCGCAGCCGTCGCGCTCTGGGCAACCGACTTCCTGCACCATATCTCGCCATCGATGATTGGGCTCGGCATTGGTCTGCTGGCCGTGCTGCCGTTCACCGGCATCTTAGACATCGAAGACCTGAAACGGATCAATTTTCTGCAGCTCTTCTTTGTCGCGGCTGCAGTCAGCATGGGCAAGGTGTTGAGCGCCACCAAAGGGCTCGACGTTCTTACCAACATCGTGTTCGGCTGGATGCAGCCGCTCCTCAACCACAATTTCCTCTCGATTCTGGCGCTCTATTGGGGCGGCTTTGTGTACCACATCTTCCTGGCCAGTGAGATCTCCATGCTGGGCACCTCCATGCCCCTGCTCATGAACTTCGCGTCCGCGCACGGGTTGAGCACTCTCAAGCTGGGCATGATCTGGGTGTTCGCGAGCGGCGGCAAGATCTTCGTGTACCAGTCGGGCGTCCTGATCATCGGATACGCGTACGGGTACTTCCGACCCAAAGATATTCTCCGCCTCGGCCTGCTGCTGAGCGCGGCCGATTCGCTGCTCCTCCTGTTAGTGGTGCCATTTTATTGGCCGTTGATCGGAATCCATTAGGCGACCTGGCTACGTATACAATATTTTCCTGGAGGAAAACACCCATGCCCGAAGCCGCCGCCACCGAGTTCTGGAAAGGCATCAAGCCTATCCAGAAGGTCTTTCAGAAA
This sequence comes from Bryobacteraceae bacterium, assembly GCA_035516375.1. Classification (GTDB taxonomy): domain Bacteria; phylum Acidobacteriota; class Terriglobia; order Bryobacterales; family Bryobacteraceae; genus PSRJ01. The sequence continues at coordinate 11,350 of DATJAK010000057.1, read as the reverse complement.
GATGCCTTGCCGGAAGTGTACCTACACAACGCGCCGACCGACGATGAGCGGCTGTACGTCCCTTTCAATGAAACCGTTTTTTCGCGGCCGCTGTGGATTTCTCCCGGCCAGAACCGCTGGTGCGACATCCTGATGGCGAAGGGCGCGGGTTTGGTGAACCGTCACTACCACCCGCACGAAGTCTTCGCGTACACGATTTCGGGCAAGTGGGGCTACCTGGAGCATGACTGGACCGCCACCGCCGGCGACTTCATCTACGAAACCCCCGGCGAAGCCCACACGCTAGTGGCCTATGAACACAAAGATCCGATGAAGGTGTTCTTCGTAGTCAGCGGCCCGCTCATCTGGCTCGATGAGCACGGCGAACACTGCGGCTACTTCGACGTCCACCATTACATCGCCATGGCGCGGGAGCACTACCAAAAAGTCGGCCTGGGCGCCGACTACGTGAATACGCTCTTCCGCTAGCATCACGTCTTAGCTTTCGGACCGAGCGTGCCAATTGGCTGGCAACAGCTGCGCCGAGTCGTCCGCGGAGAGCGTGCTTTACGTCGACTTGACGTGAGCCGGACATCGCGCTCTTCATTAGGAGGCGATTTGATCCGCATAGGGGCAGGCGGTCACCCGCCAACCCCACCTGACGTGTACCGGGTCCGTACACGGCGGTTCGAGTCGGGTAGCCGACGTTGAAGGCTCTGACCGTAAGCCAGATCTTGGCTGTGGTGTTGCGACGATGCCTGTCGGCCGCTGTTTACTTCACTTCCAGAGTCTTGACACCGGCCGTGCCTGCCCCAGCGCCCACGTATCCGATGGCACCCTTGGTCTTCGCCACGTAGGCGACTACTTCAGCGTCGGAGGCGAGTGCTTTGGGCATGGAGCCCTTACCAGTGAAGACAAGGCTGCGGTAGTAGGTCTCCAAAGCGGCGTCCGTCTTGCCGAGATACTCCTTCACGAAGGCTTCGTGCACGGGCCCGCCTTTTTCGAGGACTGGCTCCAAGTGGCTGCCGCCGAGCGAGGTCGAGGTTGCCAGAAAAATACTTTTCAATTCGTTGGCCGAAATCGATTCGGCGCTCACCGACGAGTTGACGATGATCTTCACGTCACTGGCATACCCCGCTGCCGCTAAACTCAGCAGGAGGATAGTTCGTAAGTAGTTCATAGCCGTGTCTCCTTAGAAGTTGAATCCTGTGCGCAGCACCAGCATATTAGTCAGGCGGCTGAAACCGTTCGGATTGTCGGGACCGTAGAAGCCGCGCACCAAGGCGTACTCCGCGTAGCCCGACATGAAGTGCCCCTCCAGCTTGAAGTAGGCGTGACGGTTGATGTCGACACGGGCCGAGACCACTTTGTCGTGCACATAACTCCCGGGATCGGTCGAGGGAAGGCCGGTATAAGGCCGCACGTCGACGAAGTGGGAATAATAGCTTCCCAGCTCCAACCGTTTGTGCACCCTATAGGCGGCCGACGCGTACCAGCTCCGAGTATCGTCGGTGACTGGCAGGGAGTAGTTCACCAGAATGCCGCGGAAATAACGGCGGTACTCGGCGTCGGCATGAAATTTGCCGTGATCGTACTGCGCGTAGAATTGCTGCAGGTATTCCTTATTGGATTCCTCGTGTACCGGCGCGACGGTTCCATAGAAGGCCCAGGTTCCGTCGCCAACCACGTCGCGCTTCATGTAGGAAGCCCCCACGGTCACGCCGGAGAGGGGAGTCGCCCAACGCAGATCCGCGCCTTCGCTACGCCCGCCATAGGTTTTGTAATTAACGCCGATCGTGCTCAACGCATAAGCGTAGCCACCGTTCAGGTCGTTCGGATTCCCGCCCGCCCATACGACGTAGGAGAACGTACCCATCCGTTTCGGCGACACCGAGCCGTACAGATCCCCGCCCGTATGCGCAATATAACTCGAACGCTGGTCGACCGCGTAAATCGACTGCGGCAGCAGCGCCCAGGTCTGGAGGAATTCCATATCCTGGGAATCGTTGTAGAGGCCGAACGTCGTCTTCACCTTGCCCGCACGCACGCCGAACCAGGACTTGAATTTGTAATCACCCATGGCCCAATCGAGTTCCGGTGCCCACTGGCCGAAGTGGCCAATGTCGCGCACGTAGACTTGGGCTCCCACGCGGAATTTGTCGGTGATTTGAGTGGAAACGTTCAACCCGCCTTCCGTGAAGAAGCTACCGCTGGTAGTGTCCATGGTTAGGTAGTTGTTGGCATTGGAATACGCAAAGCCTTCCGACAGAAAGCCGTGGACCTGCAGGTCCCGTCCGGCAAGGTGAAGGTCGACTTGGCCATACAAAAAGCCGGGCGCCGTGGATAGGGCAGCGGCCATAACGAATACCCGTATATTCATGTCTTACTCCTTTGCGTCGAGCTATCTCGCGCAACGTTCTCCGCGGCTCTTTTCTGAACTGCCAGATTGACAACTCCGCTCAATCTGAATGCGAGCTCTCGGTGCCCCGTTGCGCTGCAACTATGAACTCGTATCGGCGGAAATCTGCCTGTCTTTACCCCTCATCAAATTTCGAGACGCAAATTCTAGTGTTCAGTCACAAAAAGAGTACATTATCCCAATATGCAGTCTCATGTTTCTCAACGATCGAGTCGATGAGTTGGTTATTCGGCGTTTCTCCTCAGCGCACGGCACGTGAGTCCGGTGTTTGCGGTGCGCTCCTCTGCGAGTCCTGGGCCATCTGACCCGCCCGTGGGAGGCGAATCGTCGATGCCGGAGTAAACGGAACAACGTGCTCTTAATCAGCGGGCCGCAGGTTGAGGATCGATCCCGTGAACGGCGTTCACGAATTTGCTAAACCGCCACTACCATCCGCACGAGGTCTTCGCCTACACGATTTCGGGTAAGTGGGGCTACCTGGAACATGACTGGACCGCGACCGCCGGCGGCTTTATTTACGAAACTCCCGGCGAAGCGCACACGCTGGTGGCCTATGAAAAAAGATCCGATGAAAGTGTTCTTCGTAGTCAGCGGCCCGCTCACCTGGCTCGGTGAGAAAGGCGAACACTGCGAACTTCGACGTGCACCATAACATCGCCATGGCGCGGGAGCACTATCAAAGAGTCGGCCTGCGTGCCGACTACGTGAATATGCTCTTCCGCTAGCATCAGCTGGCTTGCGGAACGACCGTGCCAATTGACTGGCAGCAGCTACCCCGAGTCACATCCGCGGAGAGCGCGCTTTACGCCACTTGATGTGAGCTGAATTTCACGGAGTATCTTCCAGAACGCCATTGCGAGACAACTATCTAACATCGGCTTCAACAATCGAACCGTCATGTTGCCGGGGGTATGTCGCGGCGACAAGCTCTGAAGAGTTCCACTTCACTGTAGGCGTATAGGATGAGAATTGCTGCGTAACAGAGAATCGTTAGTAACGCCGTGGCAAACCACCCACCTGACTTTACAGTCCATAGCGCGAGCATTGCGGGTAGCAGGCTGCCCCGTATCAATCTCCCACGCTCGCGTCGTTTCTGGATTTCGGTACGACGGTCCTCTGCCGCATTCCGCTCGGCAGTCCAGATCGCCGCACCGTAAGCATCGTTCACTCCGGATTTCGATTGGCGGGCGAAGTATTTCGGATACCGAATTCGGAGCAATATGGGCCGAATTGGATGAGCTGAAGACCCATCCAAAAGGAGCTTGCTGACCGTGACGGCCAACGCTCCGAGCAGGTACGCGGCCGCTGTGAACGTTACCGCACCCGCGACAGCCTGGCTCATCAGCCAGGCAAACTGTTGAGGATATTGTCCGACCATTCCCTTTGGAACAAGCGCCGTAAGCTGTGCAAGAATGAGCGCGCCCGGCAAGAGGTTTTCGATGTAGACGTTTTGCTGGGTTCCACGATGGCTATATCGTGCGCTTCTTCAGCGTTCCTGGCAAGTCCCTGGATCGGGGCAGTTCTATCCCTCGATCTGGCCACTATGGGAAAATCCTGCCGTTTACGTCAGAATCCGCGCCACGGCTTGGATCGGCTAAAAGGCGCGCTGGGGCGAGGAAATCGTGCGCCCTCTGCCGCCACCCATGCGGAGCGCGTCGGTAGACCTCAGCCGAAACCAGGCATCACCGGGTTTGCTCTAATGCGCTGTCACGGTTGCGTTTTTTGCGGTTGCGCTTGCGCGCCAGAGCAGATTTGAGGCGCTTCTTTTGGCCCGGCTTCAGATAGAAAGCGTGCCGCTTGACTTCCTTGATGATGTCCTCTTGCAGGACTTTACGCTTGAAGCGCCGCAGCGCGTTTTCCAGCGTTTCGCCATCCTGAATGTGCACTTCGGCCAAAGATCACCTCTTGTTAACTGGGTAACAGCCTTTTCGGAACAGCAAACGGCGCACAAAACGCGCGCCGTTGCGTGACGAGCCGGATTCCCTAAACGGGGCTAACCTCTTCGGCCTGCAAGCCCTTCGGGCCCTTCTTCACAATGAACGAGACCCGTGCCCCTTCGTCCAACGAACGGTACCCGCTAGCCGCGATGGCGGAAAAATGGACGAAGACGTCTTCGCCGTTTTCGCGCTGGATAAAGCCAAAACCCTTCCCTGCGTTAAACCACTTTACTGTGCCTGTTTCTTTCATGTTTCCTCAGTTTCTGCGATCCCTGTTTTCCTAACTTATCGGTTGAGCATCATGCCGAGGTGACGATGAACTTCGGGAGCACTTTCAGCGGATCCAAACGACGCGAGAGGATTTCAAGATCAAGTTTAGTCTAGCACGTCTCCCGCCCCGCTGTTTTGACGGACCAGCCACGACAGATCTAGGTACTGCGCTACATTTAGCGCAGTACCCAGATCTAGGCAGTACGTCACACAGCCGAACCTCGTAAGCCCGATCGGTCTCGTGAAAACGCCACTCACGGGTTTGGTAAACCGCCACACCACCCGCACGAAATCTTCGCGTACACCGTTTCCGCCAAGTGGGGCTACCCGGAACATGACCGGTCCGCCACCGCGTTATTCGTCGAAATCTGCCCGCACGACTGCGCACCCAGAGCGACGTGATTCGGTGTGATTGGTGCGATTATGTGGTGTAATGGCGCCCAGCACCATCGCAGCCGGTTCGTTCTTATCCTGAATGCCTCATAATTCCGGGTGCGGAAAAATCGCGGCGGACCAAAACTGGACGCGAGCCCATGTGGCAGTATACGGGAGGCGTAAATGAAACGAGAAGTGGCTCTGAAGATTGTCTTGGCTTTGGTAGGCTTGCTCTTCTTGGCGTTAACTTACCCCTTGATAGTGTTCGTGCGGCAAGATCCTTCGTTGTCGATGATGTTCAGCCTTTATGTCACGCTCGGCGTTTTCTTGCTTCTCGCGATCCGCAATCCATTGGCGAATCGCAGCCTGATCGCTTTTACAGCATGGTCGAGCTTCGCTCATGCCGCCGTCATGGGCACCCAGGCACTGCGGGACATGGTTTCACGCGGAGAACTGGTGGGTGTGGCGATCCTCATTGTCATCGGCTTAGCCTTGATCGCGCTTGCGCCGGAAAAGCAGCGTCTCGCACTCCCATCCCAATCCACGGCGGCTCCCTCAAACGCGATATGAGAGTCCGTCAAGCTATTTTGCGAACGGATTTTCCAACGAATTGCTTTGCGGGGTAGACCACCGCGCGCCATCCGGCGTAATGTACATGTCGTCTTCGAGACGCACACCGAATTCTCCGCGCAGGTAGATGCCGGGTTCGTCGGACGCCGTCATGTTCGCCTGCAGCGGCTGGGTGTTGCCTTTCACCAGGTAGGGCCATTCGTGCCCGTCCATGCCGATGCCGTGGCCCAAGCGGTGCGTGAAGTGGCTAAAGCGGGGGCCGAAGCCTGCGTCGTCCACCACTCGGCGCGCGGCGGCATCCACCGCCTCGCAGGGAACTCCCGGTTTGGCTGCGTTGAGCGCGGTCAACTGGGCTTTGTGAACCGTATCGAACAAACGCTTCATCTTGTCAGTCAGTTTACCTACGACGAACGTGCGGCTGATGTCCGATTGGTAGCCTTCTACAACGCATCCGTCGTCAATGAGAACGACGCTGCCTTCGCGGATGACCTGCGGTTGCAGCGAACCGTGGGGCAACGCGGACCAGGCATCCACCTGGCAACTGGCCTCGCCCGGGAAGCCAGTTTGACGGTACGCCGCAGCGATGAGGTCGCTGAACTCGCTGTTGGTCATGCCCGGTTTGAGAGATTTCCAGGCAGCCTCGTAGACCTGCAGCGTGATATCGTTTGCGAGCTGCATGAGCTTGAGTTCTGCTGGACTCTTGAAGCTGCGGCAGCCCGCTGTGACGGGCGTAGCGCTGCTGATTTCGATACCTCGGGAAGCTTTGCGGATGCCTTCCGAGAAGACGAAGGGGACTCGCTCCTCGATCCCCAGACGGCCGGTAGTGACGCCCGATTCGCGGAGCGCCTGTGCGATGAGGGCATAGGGGTCGCTGTCTTCTTGCCAGGCGAAAATTCTCGATTCGCGGCTAACTGGCGCCCCGGTCATCAGTTCTCGCAGGCGTTCCTCTTCGAATGCTGGGCAGACGTAGGACGGGTTGCCCTTTTGAGGAAGGACGAAGGTGAACAGGCGCTCGCTGTTGCCCCAGTGGATGCCGGTGAAGTAGTTGAGAGAGGTTCCACCGGCGAGCGCTATGGCGTCGATCTGGTTTGCACATCAGCGAGCGGGCCCGGTCGAAACGGGACTCGCGCTCGGCAAGCGGGATGGCATGGGCTTCGGCGCGCCGACTGCCGAGGGCGGCAATGGACGGGGGAAGGACCGTCGCCGCAATGGCGTGCCGGACCCCGCGCACTGCGGTTGCAGCTGAGGCTGTGACGAGGAAGCCGCGCCGCGTCATCTATAGGATTGTTATCTCATAAATCAGCGCAGGCTTTGGTCCACGCGACTAAGCGCTCCACCGGTGTGGTGCCGTGATAGACTAATCGGGAAACTCAAAAGGAGATCCGGATGACAAAATTCTTTGGTGTATTTCTACTCGTGGCTGCGTGTTTCAGCCCGGTCTATGGGCAGGCAACGAAACCCGCCGCCTCAGGCACCGCTGAAGCCGTCAAACAGCTGGAGCGCGATTGGTCGGAGGCGCAGAAGGCCCGTGACATCGACAAGCTCACCCAAATCCTGGCCGACGATTGGTCGGGCTTGGGCTCGGACGGCGCCCGGTCAACGAAAAAGCAGTTTCTGGACGATGTCAAATCTGGTGTGAACAAGCTTGAGTCGTTCGAGATTGGACCCATGGACGTTAAGGTGATCGGATCGATCGCTGTTGTCCAGGGCAGCGACACGGAAAAAAGCTCCAACAAGGGAAAAGACACCAGCGGCAAATGGGTGTGGATGGATGTATTCGTGAATCGGGATGGCAAGTGGCAGGCGGTGCGATCTCAATCCGCGATGGTAAAGTAGCGCTGGCAACGTTCCCTTGGCGCGGCTCCGTGGCCGGAATCCTCGCCTTGGCGGCGACACACAGGAGCCGCGTCTTGCCGTCGCCACCGATCATTGATGTTCCAGAGTCTTGCGCGCATCCAGGCCGCGCTGCAGCAGGAACCCGACCGTCGGGCCGCCTCATCCGCCCGCAACCGCGGCTTCGATCCGCTCTCAAACGAGGTCGCGCTTTCCTCCGTCCGCCATCATTTTGGAGTAAAGTGCGGATATGTTCGAGCGCTACACGGAAAAGGCCCGGCGCACCATCTTCTTCGCCCGCTATGAGGCCAGCCAGTTCGGCTGCTCGTACATTGAAACGGAGCATCTGCTGCTCGGCCTGTTCCGCGAGGATAAGGCGCTGGCCAACCGGTTCCTGGGATCCCACAGTAATCTCGAAGCCATCCGCCTTTCCATTACGCAGCGTGGCACGCCCGGCCCCAAGGTCCCCACGTCGGTAGACCTGCCCCTCAGCCACGAATGCAAGCGAGTGCTGGCCTACGGCGCCGAAGAGGCCGAACGCCTGAAGCACGAACACATCAGCACGCCGCATCTGCTCCTGGGCCTGCTTCGCGAGGAGAAATCCTTCGCCGCTCAACTGCTACGCGAACAAGGCATCACTCTGGACGCGGTCCGGGAGCAGGTGCAGCAATCGGAACCTTCGCCTGCGCAGCGTCAACCTGCCTCCATCGCCGGTCTCGACCAGTGGCTTGCTGAGCGCGAAGCGCCAGGCGGCATCTGGACCGTCCAGCAAAGGCACGTCGCGAACCGGACGACCCACTTCGCCATTTACGCAAGTAATCCACCGAAAGAAAACGCAGAGGGCCAGGATATAGCTCCCGGCGAAAAGCTCGCGCAGATTCAGAAGCGGATCGAATTCATCGTCTACCAAATGGAGCGCGCCGTCGCCAATCACGAGTTCGAGCAAGCACGGTTCTATACGGACGAAGAACGGAAAGAGCGCGAGAATCTGCGCTTGCTGCGCGAGCAGTTCAATTTGGAAGATCTGCCGCCGCGAGTTCCGCTCCTGTGTATCGAGATCATCCGCGACGACCGTTTCTCCGAGGTTCAAAAACGCTGCGACGATTACATCGCCGAAGGCGTTGCCCAGGTATGGCTTTTGGACCCGGGTTTTAAGCGCGCCTACACCGTCACCAAAACCGATGGGCTCCGCGAGTTCAAGGGCGAAATCCTCCAAATCGTAAACCCGCCGCTGGAAATGGACCTGAGGAGGATCTTTGATTTGGCGGATTGAGCGAGCCACGTGCAACCGGGCTTTGCAACGTCGGCCATACAGCAGAAGCCGGTCACGTCCCCACGCAGGCGGCGGCTGCCTGGCTGTTGAGGCTGAGTTCGCAGGAGACTGCCAGAACGATAGCGTTAGATGGCCCTGTTAACTAAGGGACACCTTGCCACCAACACTAAGAGTAGTAATGGGCGTAGTTCCTAACCAATAACAGCTGCCAGAACCGGGTGAGTTTCACAAGAACTGTGTTTCAATGTGCACGTCCGGAGATCTCATGAAGGCCACTCGCATTCTTCTTTTCATGTCGCCCCTGCTTTGGTTCGTTCCGCCGCTGATCTCCGTGAATGACAACCTGGGGATGGCTCTTGTCGACTACTTTTACAAAGGCCTGCTGCGCACCTTTCCCGGAAATGCGCTGATGGCGTTCTTATGTTACACATACGCCGGCCATTTAGGACGCGAGGGGTGGCTGTGGGTTGTCGGTTCTCTGAGATATCCGTTCATCGCTCCATTCATTCTCGCTTTCATGCCTGCGAAACACGGCTCTGCGGCGGACTTCGAACAAAGAAGAACCGCCAAGCCCGCCGTCTCCAAAGCCGTGGCCGGCACGTTTGAGACGCGCTTCCCGCTCCTCTCTGCCTATGTTGGGTCGAAAACGCCGGTCGTCGCTGCGGAAGCCCGAGCCACGATGGAGCCCGTCGAGGCAAACTTTGAGTTCTCCGCTTTTGTAGACCAGGAACGGCTCAACGCGTTAATGGCAGGGGCTGAGCCGAGGAAGTTTACCGTCTGGACCCATCCCGAAGACTCCGGCGTTCGTGTGTTCGGCGCTGGGCTCGTCAACGCGCCGTCTGTGGCAGACGTCACTCAGTGGTTGCGGCAGTCTGCGCCACAACGGAAAGTCGCCACAGCGGTGCACCCCAACGAGGGGCCCACGAAGTATTTCGAATATTACCCGCAGGCTGAGTAGTCGCGAACCGGGCTCTACCATCGCCCACCCCGCCGCCCATCCGCAAGAGAAAACTGAGACCTCACGGCCAAATCAAGCATCTTTCGCTGATTCTCAAGCAGCCGGCGTTCATGATTTTTTCATTTAGACATCAGGATGGCGTAAAGATACAAAAGCTTTTTGTGTTCCCAAGGATCGATTTTTTCGATTGAAGTATTCAGTCGTTTCCAAGCGATCTTTATGACTTCTTCATGTGCGCGCCTCTATACTTCTGAAAAGTCGATTCGGTCTTACTCCTTGTTGAGAACCCCCGCTCCCTGTTGAGTCTTCTGTTGTCCTGACGCACGACGCACATAACGAGGGAGGTCTCAAAAAGTGACAAAAACGAAGCATGAAGCGCGATTCACCATTCTGGTAGTGTCCCTTCTGATCGCTTTGGGTTACCAGCCGGTTAACCTGAGCGCGCAGTCAACATTTGGAAGCATCCGCGGCACCACACAGGACCAGAGCGGCGCAGTGATCGGACAGGCGATAACCACGTTACACAACGTCGATGAGAATACGGACTTCGCCACCAGCAGTGACGGCGCGGGAAATTTCCTCTTCGAAAATCTCAAGCCAGGACACTACCGTTTGACGGTGTCGAAAGAGGGCTTCGCCAATGCTGTAGTTGACAAGGTGGAGTTGACGGCAAGACAGGATATTCGTTTGGATCTAAAACTTGCTGTGGCCTCCACTAATCAACAGGTCGAGGTGCAAGCGGCTGCCGCGGTCGTGAATACCGAAAACGCCACGCTCAGCGATTCCAAGGCCAATACTGACATCACACAGCTACCGATCAACTCCCGGGCCGTCTCGAGCAGCCCTCTGGCAGCTTTAGCGGTAGCTCCCTCCGTGACCAAGGACTCCCAGGGGAATATTGCCGTGGGCGGAGCGACGGCGTCACAGACGGGCTTCTCTGTGGATGGAATTTCAACAGCCAGTGTGCGTTTCAATGGCTCACTGCAGGACGCCTACCCATCCCTGGAAGGGATCGCTGAGATGAAGGTCACGGCGTTCAACAATAATGCGGAATTCGCCCAGATTGGCGACGTAACTTTTGTCACCAAGAGCGGAACAAATCAACTGCATGGGAGCGCCTTTGAGTATTTCCAGAATAAGGACCTCGACGCCACTATTCTGAATTTCAGCAGCAAGGCGGCGAAGAGCTTCAATACTTTCGGCGGCAGCTTGGGCGGCCCTGTGACCATCCCTAAGCTATACAGGGGAAAAGACAAAACGTTTTTCTTCCTGGATTACGAAGGGAACCGAAAAACCCAGTCTTATCCGGAAGAACTTCTGGTGCCCACGGCGGCAGAGAGAACCGGCAATTTGAACGGTCTGGTGGCAGCAACCGGAACGCCTCTGATAAATCCCTTCACAGGCGGGGGGTTTCCGAACAACATGATCCCAACCGGCTCGTGCCAGGCGTGTATCAATCCGGTGGCGCAGGCGTTGCTGAATTATTATCCCCTGCCAAACGCCAACTTAGGCGTTGTGAACCCCTCTTACAACTATCAGACTTTGGTGCCAATCCCCTCGCACTCCAACGCCTTTGATGCCAGGCTGGATCATAACATCAGCTCTAAACAGCAGATCTATGCGCGCTTCAGCGCCAAAAACGCCTATTACACCGAATATAACAGCGCCGGCACCGTGCTGCCCGCGAATAACTTCCTACCCAATGACGGAGCTAATGAACGAAACCGCAGCCTGGT
>DATJAK010000056.1:0-2984 GCA_035516375.1 Bryobacteraceae bacterium | reverse complement strand
TCGCCAACGCCGAGCCTGGAACAGAGATCCAGTTTCCCACGTGGTATGCGCTCTACGAGATTCGCGATTTCGTGAAGGACGTCCAGGATCTCGAGGCGGAATGCGACGGCCGTCCGGTGACGATGGCGATGGAGGATATTGACACCTGGCAAAGCGGCCCGCAGCGCTGCACGCTGCTCGAGGTTCGATACGGCGTTTATGTGGTTGGCCTTGCGCCGTTCTCAAGCGGGCTCGATGAAGAGCACGGTTTTCTCAATCTGGCGATGATCCTCTTCTACCTGCCTCGCGAGCGCCAACGGGCGATCCGCTTGAAGTTCATCCTGCCGGAGGGCTGGAAACTGGCCACGCCGCTGGAGGAGGGCGACGCGCCGGGCGAGTTCAAATCGCTGAACTACGACTTGATGGCCGATAGCCCGGTGGAAGCCGGAACCTTCGACGAATACGACTACACGCAAAAGGGCGCCACCTATCAGGTGGTCGTGCACGGAGATCGGTCGAGCTATTCGTCCAAGGAGCTGGTGGAGACACTGCAGAAGATCACCGCCGCCGAGACCGACTTGATGGGCGAGGTTCCGTTTTCGCGCTACACGTTTATCTTCCACTTCGGCAAAGGCGGAGGGGGCGGAATGGAGCACCGCAACGGCACCGCCATCAGCACCTCGGTCGAGGGCATAAAGAGCGGCGGCTTGGCCAGCGTCGCGGCGCACGAGTTCTTTCACCTCTGGGACGTGAAGCGCATTCGTCCCCAGGGGCTGGAGCCGATCGACTACATCCACGGCAACGATACCCGCGATCTTTGGTTCTCCGAAGGCGTCGACAGTACTTACGGGGAACTGGCGCTGGTCCGCGCCGGGCTGAAACGCCGGAACGATTTCTACCGCTCCGTCGCGCGCCAAATTCAGGAGTTGGAGGACCGGCCGGCGCGCAAGTTCCAGAGCGCCGAGAGGTCCGGACGCGAAGCCTGGCTGGAGAAATACTCGGATTACTTCCGGCCCGAGCGCAGCGTTTCCTACTATAACAAGGGTGAATTACTGGGCTTCCTGCTCGATCTCGGCATTCGCCACGCTACCGCCAATGTGCGCAGTCTTGACGACGTGATGCATCGGCTGAATCAGGACTTCGCGCACCGGGGCCGATTTTTCACCGACGACGACCTGAAGAACATCATCCGCGGGCTCGCGCCGGGATTCCCGGCGGATGACTTCTTCCGCGACGATGTGGACGGAACCGCGGAACTGGATTACGCTACTTACCTGGGCTACGCCGGATTGCGCCTGGTAAAACGGCCGTTGCAGCGCTCCGATCCCGGCTTCAGCGCCGGGGTGGGATTTGGCGAAGGTGGCGTGCAGGTGGTTTCGGTGGAGGCGGGCAGCAATGCCGAGAATGCGGGATTGAAGAGCGGCGATTCGATCGAGAAACTGAACGGCAAGCCCGTCGCCGGCGCATGGGCGTTCGACGCCCTTAAATCCGGCGAATCAATCTCGCTTGAAGTGCGCCGCGGCCGGCGATCCCTCAGCGTGACGTTTAACGTGGGGTCCCGGCAGGAAATCAGTTATTCGGTGGAGGAAGACCCGGACGCCAGCCCAAGTGAGGTTGAGGTACGCAAGGGGTGGCTGGGAAGGAATTGACCGTTGCCGATTGCCACCCGGCGAAACTGAAAACTCGCTCAGCGGGCGAGACCTCGAATTAAAGCGGCGAGTTTCGATTTTCGAACCTGGATATTCAATCGGCACCGGCAATCGTCAATGATCACCGGTATGTTTCGAACGCTTTATGTTTGCCTGTTCTCGCTGCTCTACATCTTTCTGGTGGGCCCGCCGATGCTCCTTTACAGCGTCATCGTTCGCAACACGGACGCCCTTTATCGGTTCGGACTTGCCGGCGGACGCGTGGCGTTGTGGCTGGCTGGGGTCAAGGTGGAGGTGCTAAACCGCGAAAGAATCATTGCCGATCGGGCGGTGGTTTTCATGGCGAACCATCAGAGCAATGCCGACGCGCCGGCCGTCTTCATTCAACTGCCGCCCGTGCTGACACTGGGCAAGAAGGAGTTCTTTCGCGTTCCGATTCTCGGTACCGCGATGCGCATGCGCGGATTCATTCCCGTAGAGCGAAAGCGCATCCGGCGCCAGGCGGTGGAAGAAATCGAGTCCGCTATCCGCGCTCTCCGGGCCGGCCATTCGTTCGTGGTTTTCCCCGAGGGTACTCGCAGCCCCAACGGCCGGCTGCAGCCATTCAAGAAAGGCGTCTTTGTAATGGCGATTGAAGCCGGGGCGCCCATCGTTCCCATCTCAGTATCCGGCGCCACCCGGATCATGCGCAAGGGCAATGCCGTGACCCACCCCGGCACCATCCGCATCACTGTCCATGATCCGGTTCTGACCGAGGGCCGGACACTGGAGGACATAACTCTGGTAATGAACGAAGTCCGTGAAGCCATCTGCCGCGGGCTGACGGCGGAGGAATTGCCGATTGCTGATTGACGATTGGAAGAGCCATCGGCTTTCAGCCATCACCTATCACAGGCACCTGTTTTCTGCTGACCGCAGACTGTTGAAGGCTGAAAGCCATACCGATCGGCAATTTCGCTAGCCACTCGCCACTTCTTTGATGAAAGGACGTCCTATGGGAAAGCTGATCGCGCACTGGATGCTGAGCGCCTTGTGTCTGCTGATCGTGGCCAACCTGGTGCCCGGATTTTTTGTTCGCGGCTTGGGATCGGCCTTGATCGCGGCGCTGGTGATAGGATTACTTAACGCGACGTTAGGGCTGCTCTTGAAGGTGCTGACCTTCCCTCTCACTATTCTCACTTTTGGCGTATTCCTGCTGGTGATCAACGCCTTGGTGCTGATGTTCGCATCGAGTTTTGTATCGGGCTTTCGCGTGCGCGGGTTCATCCCGGCCTTTTGGGGCGCGCTGGCTCTGAGCCTGCTCAACCTTGCGGTACGGTGGGTCCTCCACCAACGTTGATGGCTGGTGTGCCTTAG
>DATJAK010000055.1:0-6124 GCA_035516375.1 Bryobacteraceae bacterium | reverse complement strand
CCTGCAGACGCCGCACCAGGCTGTCCTGCACCTCGACGTTCATACTGGGATAGCCGCGCTCATCGTGCGTCAGGCCGGTGACGTGGAAACGGTATCCATCGCCGGCCTGCACCATTTCCGGCACCAGGTCCTCGGTGGGCTTGAATGGGCGATACTCGCTGGCCGGCTGCTTGGTGAACCGCCGCGGCGTGATCTCGATCTTCTCCGCCGCCGGGATCGTGACCTTCTCGGTCATATGGCCTACACACTCATCCAGCATCATCATTACCGGCACACGGAATTCTTCAGCCAGGTTGAACGCCGTGATCGTCAGGTTGAAACACTCCTGCGGCGAGTTGGGGCAAAGTGCGATGATCCCGTAATCGCCGTGCGATCCCCACCGTGCCTGCATCATGTCGGCCTGCGCCGGCAGGGTGGGAAGACCCGTGGATGGTCCGCCGCGCTGCACGTTCACAAAAACGCACGGCGTTTCCGTCATGGCGGCGTAACCGATGTGCTCCATCATCAACGAGTAACCGGGGCCCGACGTCACGGTGAACGCCTTCGCGCCACCCCACACTGCGCCCTGGATGGCGATGGAAGCGGCCAGCTCGTCCTCCATCTGAATAAAGATCCCGCCGACCGTGGGAATTCTCAACGCAAATCTTTCCACCACTTCTGTGGAGGGAGTGATCGGATATCCTGCGGAAAATCGCGCACCGGCTGCGAGCGTTCCCTCACAACAGGCATGGTCGCCGTCGAGAAAATGAACACCTGTGAGTACCCCTTTCGGGTCAGCGTGCATAGCGCGCTCCGAAAATGGCGAAGTCGGGGCAGTACATTCCGCACAGGTCGCAGCCGCTGCATTTCTCCGGTGCAACCACGTTCGGTGGATGGTAACCCTTGGAATTGAAAGCCGTTGATAGCTGCAGGACCTTGGTGGGGCAGAACTCGACGCAGAACGCGCAACCCTTGCACCGCTCGACGGTTATGGCGACGTAGCCTTTTGCTGCCATGGACCCTCCCTCCAGAGGAACACCCAATCAAAGCACGGGAGGGGCCATAACGGATATAAGGGTCCGCTTCTGGTCGAGCGGAAACGGCTATCGCACCCGTTTCAAATGAGTTTCCGAATAGACTTCGAAGTCTTTGCCAGGCGCCGCGAGGTAAAAGGTCTCAATGAATTCGTCCGGGGAGACGATCCGATAGGCTTCCTTGGCGCGCCATCCGGGTTCAATGTCCTCGATTCGAGTGCTGACGAAGTCGATCGAGCGCTGGTCCTCACTGACGGAGTTCAACACGATTTTCTTAAGCGTATTGTCGTAGCTGAACATTCCGAAATCCTCGTGAATTTCGGACTTCTGCCCCGGCGCCTTGGGTTCGTACACGGACCGGTTTTGCGCTGAGAGAAAACGGCCACCCAATTCGAAGCCGTACTTTCGTGAGCAGACGCCCTTGCCCGGCTGGCCCTGCGCCGTTCCTTCCCAACGTCCCTCAAGGAAACGCAGAGCAGCCCAAGGATCGGACTGTGCTTCGGCGTACGTGGCGGTCAGCGACGCAATCGCGAGGATCGCAGCTAGTCTCATCCCACTAGCCTAACTGATGGCGTCCAACCGGCAGTAGCAGTACAGAAACTGCTGCGTCGTTCCATACGGCGTGCGATGCAACTCCGAGGAACTCTCGATCAATCGAAACTGGGAGCCAAATTCCTCGTGCAGGCTGTCAGCGTCATAGCGCACGACATCTAACCCGCTGCACTTGGCCGGGCCCTCGGGACCGAAGGTACTGACGATGACATAGCCGCCAGGCTTAACCGCCGCGGCAGCCCTCCGAACATAGGCAAGCCGCTCACTTGGGCTGGTCAAGAAATGAAAAACGGCGCGGTCGTGCCATATATCGAAGGAATGCTCCGGCAGGTCCGCTTGCGTGACATCTGCCTGTAACCAGTGAACTCCCGCTGCAGCCTCGCCCAGACGCTGCCGCGCAAGGTCGAGAGCAGCCTGAGAGATATCAAGAACCGTGACGTTTCGAAATCCTCGTTCCGTCAGGTCATCCACCAGGGTGGATGTACCGCCGCCGACGTCAATAATCGACGCGTTTCGGTCACCCCGCGAGGCGCGTCCGATCAAATCAAGGGAGATCTCCAAATGAGGACGGAACCAACTCACCTGATCCGGCGCCTTGGTTCCGTAGACTTTTTCCCAATGTTGCTGAATATCCATGTTCAGCCTACCGCGATACCGCCTGCACTCATAGGGTAGCTATTTTCCGGAGCTGAGGAATTCGATCGACCCGACCTTCGCCAAATCGAGTTTGCGAGTGCCGCCCAATCGATCCGCGAGATACAGCACGCGAAAATCCGTCACAAGCGACATGCGGCGGCTGGTGCCATCCCTCGAAACGAATCGAGCCTCGTGATCATTGGTGACGCGGATCGCGGCCAGACTGTCGAGCCAGGTCCTCACTTCGGTATCATCCCCGACCCTCCCCTTGATCGCCGTTCGCGAACAGATGGCCTTGGCACAGCCGACGCCATCCAGCTTCACGGTCCGGACCTCGCCGTCCCGCATGGTGATTCTGGCCGTCAAGCCCGTCAGATGGCCCTGTCCGTCATCCACGAATTTCGCTGAACTGCTTGCTCCCTTGACAGTAGTGAATGCGGCCGGGCCGAGCAGGCCGATCACAATGCAACCGATTCGAATTGCGGTGATTCTCATATACTCAATTCCTTTCGTTTAGTAACACCTTGATATCGTTTTCGTACTCGCTCTTGCTGCAGAGGCCGATGTGGGTCGCCGCGATTCGGCCGCTGCGATCAATGATTAGGGTTTCGGGTATGGCCTTGAGCCCGCCAAAGAGCTTGGAGATCCGTTCGTTAGCGATCATCACCGGGTAGTTGACCTTTCTCGAATCCACGTAGGGCCTCACAGTCTTCCAGCCCTCGTCATCCATCGAGACGCCCAGCACCACGAAATCGCGATCTTTGTAGGCCTGTTGAAATTCCGTGAGCATCGGAATTTCCGCACCGCAAGGGATACACCAGGTCGCCCAGAAATTCAGTAGCACCACTTTGCCGCGAAATTGCGACAACGTTACCGGGGCGCCGGAAGCGTCCTCGAGCGTGAAATCCGGCGCCATTTTTCGGGTCTCGGGTGCATATATGGTGTTCGACGCAATGGGCGCTTGCCCAACGCTCAGAACCTGCCGTACCCAGCTCGTCTCATTCACACAGGCCGAGAGGCAGCGTTGCGCGAAAGCCCGCGTCACGGGTGTTGCCATCAGCGAAACGCAGGCCGCCAGCGAACCCGCCGCAACCCAAGCCCACGTTCGCCCGCGTCGCCGCGATGTCTCGCGCCGCGCCCGAAAGCGGGCCATGCCCTGGTGAACGTCGGGTTGCCATTCCTCGCCGGAGTTCAATATCGCCAAGCGATCGTCCACCCAACCGCCGACGTTCCGTTCGTCTTCATTCTGTTCCATAACGTTCGAGATACTCCTTTCGAAACGCCCGCTGCGCGCGGCCGAGCAGCGTGCCCACGGATGCAGGATTCAGATTGAGAGCAGCCGCCAATTCTTCATAACTGAGCCCCTGGCTGCGCAGGACCAACAACTCCGCCTGCCGCCGTCCCAAAGCATTCAACAGCCCGCGCACCCGTCGTTGTTCCTCGCGGGCTGCATGCAGTTCTTCGGGAGTCGCCGGCGATCTCCGGAACAGTCCGGCCAAGCCCTCGTACCGGTTCTGGCGCGCCTGGCGCCGCAACTCGTTCAGGGCCATTCGCACCGCCGTCCGGTACAACCAAGGCGCCGCATCTCCCTGGCGGGCTTTGCCGTCCCGCGCCCATTTGAGAAACACTTCTACCGCAAGTTCCTCGGCACGGGCGGGGTCATGAATCACCCTGGCAATGACGCGGGCGATCCGCGCGTATTGCGCGAGAAAAACCGCATCGAGATCCAACCTGCCCTGGCCAGCTTTCGTTTCCGCCAGAGCCCCACTGAGCGCGTCCACAACCTTAGAACACCGCCCGGCGGCGGTTTGTGACAGGTGGCTTCGGGAATTTCCGGCCTCCCGGGCGCGCGGGGGGTCTCGAAGCTCGACATCCGGTGCCCATTGGTGTCGATTCTACCGGCTTCTCGAGGCCATACTAGATACTGGTGTTGAATATGGTAAAGTTAAAGCGTGATGGAAACGGCACGCAAGATCACGGTCGAGGTGTCGCCGGAATTGCTCGAAAAGGCACAAAGGGCGACAGGTACTGGCATCACCCAAACTGTTCGGACCGGCCTGCAACTGGTCGCAGCCTCGCAGGCCTATGAACGACTGCGCGGGCTCCGCGGCAAGGTTCGTTTCACCCGCACGCTAGAGGAGCTGAAGGCCGACCGATGATTGCGGTCGATACGAGTACTTGGATCGGGTTCTTACAAGGCGATCACGGGGAGGATGCAGAGTTGTTGGATCGCGCCCTGCAGGACCGGCAGGTGCTCATGGTTCCCGTTGTCCTCACCGAGATCTTGAGTGACCCAAAGCTTCCTCCTGAGGTTTCGCAGACCCTTACGGAACTGCCGCTCCTCGAGGTTGAACCTGGCTATTGGCAACGGGCAGGGGAACTGCGGGCGAAGGTGTTAGCGAAGCGACACAAGGCACGGCTTGGCGACGCGCTGATCGCCCAAAGCTGTATCGATCGCGGGATTCCTCTTCTTACCCGCGATCGCGACTTCCGAGCTTTCGCTGACGCGGCCGGCCTCGATCTGGTCGTCGGGTTCACCCCCGGCGAGAGGTAGCTGCGCGATGGACGCCATCCGCCCCTCCGACGTCCGCGCCGCGGCCGAGCGCATCCGCCCACTCGCGCGGCGGACTCCCGTTCTGACCTCCGCCGCATTCGATGCGGAGTCGGGCAAGCGCGTCTTTTTCAAATGCGAGAACTTGCAGCTTGGCGGGGCTTTCAAGATTCGCGGCGCGGCTAACTTAATTCTTTCTCTGCCCGAACCAGAGCTGGCGCACGGCGTACTGGCATATTCCTCCGGCAATCATGCGCAGGCCGTCGCGATCGCGGCGCGGCACGTGGGAGCGCAGGCGGTCATCGTGATGCCTGAGGATGCTCCACGCTCTAAGATCGAATCCACCCGTTCCTACGGCGCGCGCATCATCACCTATAATCGCTTCACCGAAAGCCGCGAGGCGATTGCGGCTTGCATCCAGAAAGACACGGGCGCGACACTGGCGCCGCCGTTCGATCATCCCATGATCATGGCTGGCCAGGGCACGGCGGCACTGGAACTCCTGGAAGAGACTGGTCCGCTCGATGCCCTCATCACTCCCGTTGGCGGCGGTGGCCTGCTGGCCGGCTGCGCGACCATTGCTAAGGATGTCCAACCCTCGATTCGCATGTTCGGGGCCGAACCCGCGGGCGCGAATGATACAGAGCTATCGCTGCGCGCCGGCGAGCGTGTCGCCGTCGAACCGCACACCATTGCCGACGGTCTGCGCGCACCCAAACCAGGCGAGCTGACCTTTCCCATCGTGCAGCGGCTCGCCGAGGCCATCGCGCTTGTAAGCGACGAGGAGATCCGCGCCGCGGTGCGGTTTCTGCTGTTGCGGATGAAAATTCTGGTAGAGCCGAGCGGGGCGGTAGCCGCTGCTGCTGTGCTGTTCCGCAAATTGCCTGCCGAGATCCGCTCGGTGGGTGTGGTTCTATCCGGCGGCAACATCGATTTTGAGGATTTAGTCAAGTATTGGGAACGTTGATTGCTAAAATCTGCGTGTGTCCCGCGTCCTGATGGTTGCGTCCGAAGCCGCTCCGCTGGCTAAGACCGGCGGGCTCGCCGACGTGGTCGGAGCTCTGCCAGCCGCTCTCGCTGCCCTGGGCGATCAGGCGGCCGTGGTGCTGCCGCGCTACGGTTTCATCGACTTGGCCGGTACGAAACCGGTCTACGATCCCCTGCCGATTTTTCTGGGACCCGTTCGCTATGACGCCTCGATCCACTTGGTCGAAGGCGAGTCCCCGGTTTACCTGGTGGATTGTCCCAAGCTCTTCGGGCGCAAGGAACTCTACGGCGACGCCAAAGGCGACTTCCCCGACAACCACATCCGCTTTGCGATTCTCGCACGCGCGGCGCTGGTCGTGGCGCGCTTTCTGTTTCGAACCGACAT
>DATJAK010000054.1:0-4184 GCA_035516375.1 Bryobacteraceae bacterium | reverse complement strand
TTCGGTGCGCATCCCGATGACGCGGAGTATCGCGGGGCGGGCGTGGCGATGAAATGGGCCAAAATGGGTCACCACGTCAAACTCGTTTCGGCCACGAACGGTGACATCGGTCACTGGCAGATGGCCGGAGGGCCGCTGGCGCAGCGCCGAAGAAAAGAGGTCATGGAAGTGGGCCGCCGGCTGGGCGTCACAACCGAAGTGGTGGACATCCATGACGGCGAGATCATCCCCACCGTCGAGAACCGTCGCATCATCACGCGCTTGATCCGGGAATGGAACGCCGACATAGTGATTGCGAACCGGCCAAACGACTATCACCCAGATCACCGCTATACCTCGATCCTGGTGCAGGACTCGGCATACATGGTCACCGTGCCGTTCTTCTGCCCGGACGTGCCGGCGCTCAAGAAGAACCCGGTGTTTCTCTATGCCTCCGATGACTTCCAGCGCCCGAATCCCTTCCGGCCGGATGTGGCCGTAGCGATTGACGACGTCGTCGACCCCACGCTGGATGCGCTGCTGGTCATGGAGTCACAGATTCAGGAAGGCGGGGCCAACGGCTATGCCGGGCTCTATCCGGAAGACCAGGCCGGACGGGAGCGTCGCCGCGCCGAAGTTCGCCGCGAACTCGCGGCACGCTACGCAGGGTACGCGGACAAGTATCGTGATGCTCTCGTCAAATTCTACGGCGACGAGCGCGGCCGTAAAATCCGCTACGCCCAAGCCTTCGAAGTTTGCGAGTACGGCCGCCAACCGTCGCAGGATGAGCTGCGGCAGATGTTTCCGTTTTGAGTTAGCCGATTGGGTGTATACTCCTGTTGGCTGAGAGAAGAAATTATACTCGGCGGCGTGGCCTCCATGGGTTCGCTGCGCCGCCGGCAACTGGTTATGTTAATTCTCGATTCCCATGCTCTCGATCGGATTTCACACCGATGCGTTCAACTCCAGCTATTGGAGTTTCGAGCAGTGCCTGGCCTGGGCTCAGCGCCAAGGCTTGCATTACATCGAGTGCGGCGCCATTGACGGCGTGAGCTGGATTCACGGGCTCGGCTACCAGCCGCATGTGGCGCTCTGGCAGGATCCACTGCAACTGCGCCGCAAAATGGACGGCCTCGGGATCGCCTTCTCTCAAATCGATGCCGCATTTCCGCTCTCAATCCCCGAAGGCGCTACGCTGGGGGTCGAGTACATCCTCCACACGATTCGCTGGGCAAAACTTGCCGGCTGCCCGCGCGTGGATACCACCGATGATCGTTATGCGCCCAAGGGAATGACCGAACGTGACGTGCTCGACATGATGCGCGCCATCTATCGCAGGATCGTTCCCGTCGCCGAAGACTACCAGATCACCGTCAATATCGAACCGCACGGCTATTTCACCACCAAGCCCGAGTTCATGGCCGAAATGCTTGCGTTCGTAGACTCGCCCAACCTCGGCATGAACATGGATACCGGCAACACCTTCATCGCCGGACGGGACCCGGTCGCTTTCCTGCGCTCGTTCATTCCGAAGGTGAACCACGTCCACATCAAGGATGTCAGTGAGAGTCTGGCCGCTGCCGCTCGCGGCGAGCTGACCGGGATCGCCGTAAGCCACTGCGCGCTGGGCGGAGGTATCAACTCCCAGAACATCGTTCGCTCGGTCGAAATGCTGGCGGCCGAGGGTTACGACGGCGTCCTGAGTATCGAGTGTGAAGGCCAAGGCGGGCCCATGATTGAAAAGAGCCTCTCCTGGCTGCGAGGCGTCGTCGCTCAGGCGACAGGGCAGGCTGCTGAGGCATAGTCGAAAGGCGAGTTCATGCGACTGCCGATAATCGCGTTCCTGATAATCCCCGTGCTCTACGCCCAGCAACCTGTGGCTCGCGTGAAAACTCTTATTCTGACCGGGGAAAGCGACGCTCAGTACCACGACTGGCGGGTGTCCACGCCATTTCTGCGAAGTCTTCTGGAACGTACGGGCCGCTTCGATGTGAAGGTCGAGGAGCAGCCGTCCGGCATGACCGCGAAAACTGTGCGGCCCTTCGATCTTCTGGTGCTTAACTACATGGGCCCGCGCTGGGGCACGGAAACCGAGCAGGCCGTGGAGGAATTCGTCCGCCGCGGCAAAGGGATCCTCTCGTTTCACGGAGTCACCTACGGTCCCCTTTGCGGCATGGAGTATGACGTTGCCGCCAAGCGCTGGAGAGCCGGGCCCGATCCTGGTTGGCCGGCTTACGCATCTATAATCGGCGCGCGCTGGGAGCCTTCGAAGATTGGCCATGGAAAACGACACGTGTTTACGGTGAAATGGACGAACCTCGATCATCCTCTCAGCCGGGGGCTCGCCCCGGAGTTCC
This sequence comes from Bryobacteraceae bacterium, assembly GCA_035516375.1. Taxonomy (GTDB): domain Bacteria; phylum Acidobacteriota; class Terriglobia; order Bryobacterales; family Bryobacteraceae; genus PSRJ01. The sequence goes on along the minus strand of DATJAK010000054.1, from coordinate 1,848 downwards.
TGGCGAACGACGAGCTGTACCATCGTCTGGATTTGCTACCCGAGACCAAAGTGCTAGCCACAGCGTTCAGCGATCCCGCGAGCGGCGGCACGGGCAACGATGAGCCGATCATCTGGACGACGGCGTTTGGCAAAGGCCGTTCGGTCCACATCACGCTGGGTCATGATCTTACCGCGATGTCTCAGCCCGGCTTTGTCGCGGCATTTGCGCGAGCGGCCGAGTGGGCCGCGACCGGTCAGGTGACTTTACCCGCGTCCATGCCCCTGTTCGCCACGCAAAAGAATGCCGTCCGCGTGCTGGCTGTTACCGGTGGCCATTCGTATCCGGTCTCCTTTTATACGCTGTTCGAAGGGCAGGAGGACGTCGTTTGGTCGCACGCCACCTCGTCGCCCGAGGCATTTACGCCGGACCTGATTAGCCGCTTCGACGTGATTGTACTGCACGATATGTGGGAAGACCTCGATCCCGCGGCGCGCGAGTGCCTGCGCGCGTTTGTCGAAGCGGGCAAGGGCATCGTTGCCATTCATCACGCCATCGTCGACTACACGGCTTGGCCCTGGTGGTGGCAGGAAGTAATCGGTGGAAAATTCTTCGTCAAGGAACAGCCTGGCCATCTAGCCTCCGCATATAAGGAAGACGTGGAGATGGTCGTGACGCCGACCGAACTGGGCGCGTCGCACCCGGTCGCACGCGACGTTCCGCCGCTTGTCGTCAACGACGAAGCCTATCGGGGTATGTGGCGTTCTCCTCAAATCCAGGTCCTCATGGAAACGGCGCTCCCGTTGAACGACCGGCCGGTGGTTTACATCGGCCCGCATCCAAAGGCCCGCGTCATCTACATCCAGTTGGGCCATAGCGATTCAACTATGCAGTACCCGGGCTATCGGAAACTCGTGCGCAACGCAATCCTATGGGGGGCGCGGCGCCTGAACTGATGTCGAGTGCTGACGAGAGAAGTTATGGAACCGAACCAGAGTCATGAGACGGCGTCACGCCGCGATTTTCTGAAGGCCGCAGCGCCGGCAGCGATGCTCAGCGGCCTGGCTCTTCCCAATGTCCACGCCGCCGGCAGCGACGTGATTCGAGTCGGTGTGATCGGCTGTGGGGGCCGCGGTGAAGAAGCCGCCATGAACGCCATGAACGCAGGCAAGGACGTGCGCATAGTCGCGATGGCCGATATCCTGCTCGATCGCATTCAGGAGAAGCGCACGGCGCTAAAGCTGAAGTATCCGGATCAGGTGGCCGTTCCTGATCATCATTGCTTCACCGGCTTCGACGCTTACAAAAGCGTGATCGAGGCATCCGACGTGGTCATCATTGCCAACGCAGCGAAATTCCACGCGCTGCACGCGCGAACGGCGATCGAGGCCGGAAAACACGTCTTCGTCGAAAAGCCACACGCGATTGATCCGGTCGGGATCAAAACACTTCGCGCCGCCTGCGAGCTGGCGATAACAAAAGGGCTATCCATAGTTTCGGGGTTACAGAGCCGCTATCACCCCGGCTATATCGATGTCATGAACCGCGTACACGACGGCGCCATCGGCGACATCGTCGCGATTCAAGAGACCTGGCTGCGCGAGCCCTATGTGCTTTACCCTCGCCGTCCGGACATGGAGGAAGTGGAATATCAGGCCAGCAACCAGTACCATTTCCACTGGCTCTCTGGCGACGACGTTCCCCAAACCTTGATTCACAATCTCGACCGCTCGAGTTGGGCGCTGCACAACGCGGCGCCGGTCCGCTGCTACGGCATGGGTGGGCGTTCGACCCTTCACGGCGAGATCTATGGCGATGTATTCGATCATCACTCGGTGGTTTACGATTTCCCGAACAGCGTTCGCGTTT
>DATJAK010000053.1:0-3770 GCA_035516375.1 Bryobacteraceae bacterium | reverse complement strand
AGCATGCAGCTTGTGCTCGATGCCGTCCAGGCTCAGGTGCGCGAAGGCCGAGCGCTCCCGCTGAATGAGAAGCAGGCGGCGTACAATCTGGCGCACGTCCGGCAGGTAGCGGAACGCCTGGAAGCGGACCAGGAGACCGCCGAGACAGCACTCGCCATCGCCTTGGGATTTGCGGCGCAAGACCGTGTCCAGCCTGTCGAGGAGGAGCGCACGGCACCGGCCCTCCCGAAATCCGAAGACGAGGCCATCCAATCGGCGCTCGAAGGCAGTAAGGAACTGCGCCAGCTGGAATCGCAAATCGCCGCCAAACGCCTGGAGATGCGCGGCGCACAGGCAGCCCGCTTGCCTCGCATCGATCTCGTGGCGCAATACGCGCTCCTGTCGAACATCAACAACTACGCCCAGTATTTCGTTAAATACCAGCCGAACAACGTGCAGCTCGGCATGTCGTTCCAAATCCCTTTGCTGAGCGGCCCCGGCGTCGGGGCTCAGGCCGCGCAAAGCCAGGCAGACGTGGACCGGCTCCGCGTGCAAGTGAATTCGACACGCAACCGCATCACCTCCGACATCCAGCAGGCATTTCGCGAGGAGAAGACGGCAGCCACGGCGGCCGATGTAGCGCGGCTCGATCTGGAGGTGGCGCGCGAGCAGCTTTCCGTGCTGTTGGCACAGATGCAGGAAGGCCGCGCGCCGCTCCGCGAGGTGGAGGAGGCTCGCGTTCTGGAGAACGACAAGTGGATCGCGTTCTATGACGCACAATATGGCGTGGAAAAAGCGCGCTGGAACCTGCTGCGGGTGAGCGGAGGGCTGCTGGCGTCCTTTGAAACGGGAGCGGGCAACACGCCGTGAGCCTGCCAAATCGCGGCCGCTAACTACTCAGCCTAGAGTTTCCTCCTTTGACAAAGCGTAACCGTTTGGTTACCATAATAGGTAACTGAATGGTTACCAATCAACACAAGCGAGAGGCTGCGGTTTTTCGGGCGATTGCCGATCCCACGCGCCGCCAGATCCTGCACCTGCTGCGTGGCGGAGGCCATACCGTTGGCGAGCTCGCCGCGAATTTTCGGACCAGCCGCCCGGCCATCTCGAAACACCTTCGACTGTTGCGCGCGGCGGGCCTGGTAGGTACCGAACCGCAGGGTACCACACGGGTTTGCCATTTACGGGCAAAACCGCTGCGTGCGGTGGATGACTGGCTGCAGGATTACCGGGCATTCTGGCGGGAAAACCTGCGCAGCCTCAAGAGTTACGTGGAGGAGGAACAATGAATCCGGCGAGTGTAAGCGAATCGATCGTCGACGTGATCACAATCCAGGCATCGGCGGCACGGATTTTCGAGGCGCTCACCAATCCGGCCGAGCGCATGAAGTGGTGGGGCATGGAGGGTCGATTCGTGATCAAGCACATCGAGTCCGACCTGAGACCCGGCGGCAAGTGGCTGATGAGCGGAGACGGAGTGGGACACCCCTTCCGTGTGAGCGGAATATACAGAAAGGTCGAGCCTCCCCGGCTGCCCGAATTCACCTGGCTTCCCGATTGGCAGGGCGACAGCACCGAAAGCGTGGTGCGCTTCGAACTGGAAGAGAAGGACGGCGCGACGACCGTCCGCTTGACGCATTCCGGTCTCAGTGAAACCGCGCGCACCAGCCATCGCGGCTGGCCGCAGATACTAGGATGGCTGCAGGCGTTCGCGGAACAAAAGGCTTAACTGGTCACCGTTTGCGGTTTGCCAACGGCAGGACAAGCGTCCGCGGCGCGCCACTCAGAGCCACGAAGCCATGATGGCGGTAGAAACTCTCGGCCGCTTCGTCTTTGGCATCGACCACTAACGCGTAAACGGCGACCTCGGATCGGACAGCGCGGTCTACCGCGTCCCACAACAGCGCCCCTCCGAGCTTGAGACCCTGAAAATCGCGAGCAACGGCCAGCCGTCCGAGACGCGCGACGGGAACGGAAGGGTAACGTGGCAGGCGCTTGGCAAGTGCCGCCGGCATATCAGTGAGGGGTATGCCTGCTGCGGCTAACGTGTAGTATCCAGCGATCCTGTCCGTAGCGATCTCTCGGGCCACGAAACAAGCCGCGACACGCCTGCGCACATCCTGTCCAGCCTGCTGGCGGAAGTATCGATCCAGCGCATCAACACCGCAAGTAAACTCGGTACGATCGTGCCTCGACGAGAGCGGCTCAATGACGAATGAGCCGGGCATGGGCCTTCTTCGCGCGCTTGAGGGCCGGAGCCATAGCGGGAGGCTTCAGAAGAGACTCGATGAAGCGCTGCTGTTCGTCAGTGGTCAGGTGAATGACCTCGGCTTGATCGATGGTCCGATGCGCGACCTCCTGAGCAGCCGCAACCAGGAAATCACTAACGCTGCGCCCCTGGAGCTCCGCGGCGCGTTTCACAATGCGAAGCGCATCGGGGGCGATGCGAGCTTCGATACGGGCAGTGCGGGTGGCTTGCTGGGGCATCGATTCCTATTGTACGGGATTCCACCGCACAAGCAAAACCACTCGGCGTCAGCCCGCCCGCGCACGGCACGCACGCCCGTGACACAATGCCGCGATTGTAATGGCGCTTCTCGACTGCTATCGGGCCTGGGAGCGTGGAATCTGAAATTGAAAAGCCATTCCGCACGACCGGTGCTGAGGGTCCTCTGGTCTGCGGAGATCCAGCCGTGATGTTGGTCGGCCACAATCTTGGCGAGCGTTAGACCGATCTGCAGATCGGATAGCATCTCCGGTCCAAGACAGCTACTCGCCCGCGTCGCAAAATCTCCGCGCGCGGCAGTGTTTCCTTCATATCGCTGATGGCCAACTCCTTATGGAACCAGTTCATAGCTAGCTACACCCGCTCGTCCCTCCACAGTTTCCGCACTTGTAGCAGCTTCCGTTGCGGGTCATGATCGATCCGCACTCGGCGCACAGCGGAGCGTCCGTTACTGCCGCGGTGAATGGCAGGGCCTGCTGCGGGTCAACTTCGGTGGGGCGCAGGTTGGTCGTTTCGCCGGCTTCCGTGGTGGCGTATTCCGGCCCTAGGAACTTCGCGCCGAGCCAGCGGAAGATGTAGTCGATGATCGATTTCGCGTACGGAATCGTCTGATTTCCGGTCCAGCCGCTCGGCTCAAAACGCACGTGCGCGAATTTGTCGACCAGGAATTTGAGGGGCACGCCGTATTGCAGGTTGAAGCTGATGGCGGTGGCGAGCGTGTCCATCAGGCCGGAAATGGTCGAGCCTTCCTTCGCCATCGTGATAAAGATTTCGCCGGGAGTTCCCTCCGGATACAGACCGACGGTGATGTACCCCTCGTGGCCGCCGATCGAAAACTTGTGCGTGACCGAGGCGCGCTCGTCTTCCAGCTTGCGGCGCACCGGCCGGTAGACCACCTTTTCCACCACCTTCTCAACCGGCGAGGCAACGGCCGCAGGCACTGCGGCCTTCTTCTCGCCCTTGCCGGATCCCGAACTGAGTGGCTGCACCTTTTTGGAGTTGTCGCGGTAAACGGCGACGGCCTTCAGGCCCAGCTTCCAGCTCTCGGTGTAGGCGTTCATGATTTCCTCCACCGTGGATTCCTCAGGCATATTGATGGTCTTCGAAATAGCGCCGGAAATAAATGGCTGCACCGCCGCCATCATCCGGATGTGGCCCATATAGTGGATCGAGCGCGTGCCATTCTGCGGCCGGAAGCTGCAATCGAACACCGCCAGGTGCTCGGGTTTCAAGTGGGGCGCGCCTTCAATGGTGCCGGTGGAATCGATGTGGGTGACGATTTGCT
>DATJAK010000052.1:0-40786 GCA_035516375.1 Bryobacteraceae bacterium | reverse complement strand
TCGCCTGGCTGGCGATCTCATCCAGATCCACGATGCCGTGTGCCGCGTAGATCGCTTCGATCGCGCGCTGCGTTGGCGTGAGTGGCTGACCTGGCCGCGTGAGGGCCGCCATTAATTCCCGGGCGCATTCTTCGGACGAGTCGGCTTCCACGATGCGGTTCTCGAGCTCCCGCCCGGCGCGTCCCCACAAATCTTCGAGCGCCACCAGGCCATCGGTTAGCGCCGGAATCTCGGCTTGCAGAAACAGTCCCGCCATCCCCGGGCGAAACCGGATTCCGGCTAACTGCGATCCGGCAGCCAGGTTGTAACGCTTCTCCGTGGTCATCGCACCAACTACGCGCAGCCCATGCTCGCGATCGAAGACGATGTCCAAACATCCATCGGGACGGACCGCGTAACCGTCTAGCGGTTCCGCCGTCGTCACGCTCCAGGAACACTCGATCCAGCGGGCCATGGCCGGGGGCGGCGCGTGCTCTCGATACGGAATCATGGCTTGTACTCCGGCGGCACCAGCAGCGTTAACGCGTCCGGGACGATCCGTACGTGGGCCGGCAGGTGCCCGGCAAACTCGCCGTCGATCTGCACGTAAACCCGCTGGTCCTCCGGACTGGTGAGTTTCAGGCACTTCTCGCGCAGCACGGTGACTCCGCGCATGTTCTCGACGCGGTTGAGCACCAGTCCGGTGAAGTATTTTACATATCGCACAGAGGAATGGCCTTCGAATAGCACGACCTCGAAGCAGTCATCGAAGAGGCTGACCTTGCGCGCGATTTCAAAATCGCCGCCGTAATTGCGTACTTTGCTGGCCAGGGCGAAGGAACACTTTTGCTTGTGGCCGTTCACTTCCACCTGAAATTCGGCCAGCCTGCGCCCCAGGAATGCCCACCCCGCCACCCAATATGCCGCCTTGCCGGCCCAGGCTTTAAGCGGCGCGCTCACGTTGTACACGATATGCGCGTCCAGCCCGACACCAGCCATCATCAGAAAGTGGCGGGAGACGGAGCCGTTTTCACAAGTTACGTGGCCAACGGAGATGCGGTGCGGCAGGCTGTCGCGAACACGCGCGGCGGCCCGTTCCAATCGGGAAGACAGCTTCATCTCGGTGGCGAGCACATTCGCGGTTCCCGCGGGAAGAATGGCCAGCGGCACCTGCGTATGCACCAAGCCCTCGGCTACTTCATTGATCGTTCCATCACCGCCCGCCGCCACAATCAGATCCGCGCCACGGCTGGCGTATTCCTGCGCCATCGCGGCGGCCGTGCGCGGGCCTGTCGTGGGAGCGACTGTAACATTGTGACCATCCCGCGTTAAAACCGCGACCGCGCGCTCCAGAATCTTTTCGGCACTTCGTAAGAATCTGCCCGCACGGGGATTGTAGATGAGGACAGTGTTCCTGTAGGTTGAGATGGTGAAGGCTCCGGAGTCCTCGTTAAATTATAATTGAGACCCGATGAAGGATTTCGCGCGCGATGCCCAAGAACTTCGAGAAGAACTGCGCCGCCATGAACATTTGTACTACGTCCTGGATACCCCTGAGATCAGCGACGCCGAATACGACGCGCTGATGCATAAGCTGTTGGCGCTCGAGCAGGCGCACCCCGAATTGGTGACGCCCGATTCGCCGACGCAGCGAGTGGGCGGCAGTCCGCGGGAAGGCTTCATCAAGGTCCGCCACAGCTCGCCCATGCTGAGCTTGGATAACGCTCTGAACAACGCCGAGTTACGCGATTTCGACCGGCGCGTGCACGACCTGCTCAACGACGAGAGTTACCGGTACGTGGTGGAGCTGAAGATGGACGGCCTGTCGATGGTTGCCCGCTACCGCGAGAGCCAGTTCGTCGAAGCGGTGACCCGCGGTGACGGGAGCGTAGGCGAAGATGTGACAGAAAACGCGCGCACGATTCGCTCGCTGCCGCTGCGCGTGAAAGGTGCGCTTGCGGAATTCGAGGTGCGCGGCGAAGCCGTGATGAATCGCCCGGCGTTCGAGCGCCTCAATGCGGAGCGGGAGCAGCGCGGCCTGCTGCGTTTCGCCAACCCGCGCAATGCTGCGGCCGGGTCACTGCGCCTTTTGGAGCCGCAGGTCACAGCCTCGCGGCGTCTGGATTACTACACCTACTTCCTGCTGGCCGGCGGCCAGCCCGCGTTCGACACGCATTGGCAGGCGCTCGAAGAGCTGGCGGCCATGGGTTTCAAGGTGAACCCGCACCGCAAGCTCTGCCAAAATCTGGCTGAGGTTCTGGAATTCTGTGAACACTGGGAAGGGCGCCGTGAGGAATTGCCGTACGAGATCGATGGCGTGGTAGTGAAGGTCGATTCCGTGGCGCAGCAGCAGCGGCTAGGCTTCACCGCCAAGGCCCCGCGCTGGGCCATCGCCTACAAGTATCCAGCGCGCCAGGCGGTCACTACCGTGGAGGGGATCGAAGTGCAGGTGGGCCGCACGGGGGCGCTCACTCCCGTGGCGCAATTAAAGCCGGTCGAAGTGAGCGGCGTGACCGTATCGCGCGCCACCCTGCACAACGAAGATGAAATCGAGCGGCTGGGCTTACAAGTGGGCGACGACGTGATCATCGAGCGCAGCGGCGACGTGATCCCCAAAGTGGTCCGCGTGCATGCGCAGGGCTCGTACCGCAAGGAATTTCACATGCCGGCGCATTGCCCCGTGTGCGGCGGCATGATTGTGCGGGAAGAGGGCGAAGCCGCCAGCCGCTGCATCAACATCAACTGCCCGGCGCGGCTGAAAGAATCCATCCTGCACTTCGCTTCCCGCGGCGTGATGAACATCGATGGGGTGGGCGACGCCCTGGTGGATCAATTGGTAGATCGCAAACTCGTCTCGAGCGTGGCGGATCTGTACAGCCTGACAGTCGAGAAACTGTTGGAACTCGAACGGATGGGCAAGAAATCCGCCACCAACATCATCCGCAATATCGAAGAGTCCAAGAAAAACCCGCTGCCGCGCGTGCTCACTGCATTGGGCATTCGCTTTGTGGGAGAACGGACGGCCGTGTTTCTGGCGGAGGCATTTGGGAACCTCGACTTGATCGCGGAGGCGGGACCGCCGGAATTGCAGCAGGCCGAAGAGGTCGGTCCCAAAGTGGCCGATAGCATTTTCCAGTTTTTCCGCGAGCCGCGGAACCAGGAGTTGGTGAGCCGCCTGCGCAGCGCCGGCCTTCAGTTCGAATACCGTTCCACGCGCCCGAAGGGCGGGCCGCTGAAGGGGCTGACGTTCGTCATTACCGGTACGCTGCCCAATCTTAGCCGCGAGGACGCCAAGAGACTCATCGAGACAAATGGTGGCAAGGTCTCGAATGCCGTCAGCAAGAAGACGAACTACGTGGTGGCGGGCGCCGATCCCGGCTCGAAATATGACAAGGCGCAGGAACTGGGAGTCAAAGTGGTCAACGAAGAGGGCCTGCTCGATTTACTCAAGGCGGATTGAGCGGATCTGCGGTACCTCCACGATGCGCACACCGGTAGCGGGCCGCTCCACGGCTAGCGCCAGCGTTTGAACCATTTGCGGTAGCGTCACCAGGCCGAGCTGCCGCGCCGAATCGCGCGTGCCCGGAAGTGCTTCCATAACCCAATACGCGGGCAGAAGCAGCAGCGGCCAGCGCCGCCCGGGACCCAGCACATACCACGGCCGGAGAATCGTGGCATTCAGGCCGGAAGCGCCAATGGCTTCTTCGGCCTCGGTCCGAGCCGCGATGTACTCCCGCATTACAGGCGCCGGATGGGCCACGCTAACGTACACAAAATGGCGAACGCCGGCGGACACCGCAGCCTCGACACCGGCTTTTGCGGAGACCAGATCGACGCTGCGGAACTCGGCCGCTTTCGCCGGGCTGGGATGGCTGACTCCCACTAACTGCACAAACGTGTCGGCCGGCGCTACCCGATCGCGGTAGCTCGGGGCATCGAGCGGATCTCCGATGGCAGGCTCGCAACCAGCCGGCAGACGGCTTTCCGAACCGCGCCGGGCCAACCCTCGCACCCGGTGGCCACGGCGCAGAAGTTCCGCCGCCAGGTTGCGGCCCATGAATCCGGTGGCGCCGGTGACAAAAACGAAGGCCATCCAATGAGGATACGTACTCCGCACCCGGCGTGGATGTGGTCATAGGATATACTGCCAGCTACCGGAGGGTCTCCATGACAAAGAGAATATGGGCCATCCTTGCGCTTGTGGCCATCGCACCCACCGCGCACGCGCAGGCTGAAGCCCAAATCATCAACGGTTCTGCAGAAGCGCTGGGCGGCAGAGCTCGGATCCTGGCGGTGAAGACTTTAACCATCGAAGGCGAGGGATCGGACGCCAACCTGGGCCAGAACGTGACGCCGGACGGCGAATTGCCCGTCTGGAAGGTCACCGGATTTCGGCAAACGATCGATCTGGGCGCCGGGCGAATGCGCACGCGGGAAACACGCGACGCCCAGTTCCTGTTCGCCCTGGCTACACACCAGCGCCAGGAGCAAGGCCTGGATGGCGAGATTGCCTATAACGTGGGGCCGAATGGCATGGCCGTGCGCGCATCGGCAGAGGCCGCTCGTGATAGGCGCGTCAACATGCTCCACCACCCGCTCACCCTTGTGCGCGCCGCGCTCGATCCGGGCGCGAAGGTCAGCAATCTCCGCCGCGAGGGAAATCAGCAATTGGTCGACATCACTACCGCGAAAGGGGACCGGTTGATTCTGGCGGTGAACAGTTCGACCAAGCTTCCGGCGCGGGTCCTGTCGATGAGTGATAACGCCAATTTGGGTGATGTAGTGGTGGAGACGGCGTTTCTGGATTACGAAGACGTGGGCGGCGTGAAACTACCGAGACACCTGGTGACCAAGGTGGACAGGTACGCGCAGTTCGATCTGCGCGTATCGAAGAACACCGTGGATGGCGTGGTGGGCGATCTGGCCGCCCCGGAGGCTGTGAAATCGGCGCCTCTTCCGCCCGCTCCCGTGATTACCGTAACCGCCGAGCCGGTTGCCAAAGGGATCTGGTGGCTGGCCGGTTCCGGGAACCACCGCAGTATCCTGTTTGAGTTTGACGACCACCTGACGCTGTTTGAAGTTCCGCTCAACGAAGCGCGCTCCAAGGCCGTGATCGAGAAAGCGCGTACCGTGGTGCCGGGGAAGCCGCTAACACAGGCCATTGTCTCCCACCATCACTTCGATCATTCCGGCGGTTTGCGCGTCGCCGTGGCCGAAGGGCTGACAGTCATCACGTACCGCGGCAATGTGGCGTTCTTCCAGGACCTGGTGGCGCGCAAACACACCATCGTGCCGGATGAGCTGGCGCGAAATCCGAAGCAACTGAAACTCATTCCCGTGGATGATGACCTTACGCTGAAGGATAGGTCCATGGAAGTGCGCCTGTACCATCTGAAAGACAACCCCAGAGAAGGCACGAATCTGTTCGCGTATGTGCCGCGCGATCACATCCTGGTGCAGGCCGACCTCTACGACTCCACCTGGACCCAATATCCCTGGGCCGACAACGTGGTGCACAATATCGCTTTGCGGAAGCTGCAGGTGGATCGCGACGTTCCCGTGCACGGCGCAACGGAAAGCTGGGCGGATGTCTTGAAGACGATGCAGGCGCGGGGATCAGGCGAGGGTCGATGAGTTCGGAATGGCGGGAGCAGCGTAGCTAAGCCCTAATAGCATCCGCTGCCCCGGAACGGCGACTTATGATGGAACGGTGGCTGCTTCCAGCCGGAATTCTTGATAAAAGTTGCTTCCGATGGATCCAGCGCCGGCAGCGACGTAGCCGCCGGCGCCCGTAGATTCCCTTGCTACTGCTTGGCGGGCTCTTTAGCAGCCGGCTCTTTGGTCGCGGCACGGGCAGCCGTTACCTTAGGCCGCCAGTACGACGCATCCGCATCTTCGTCTTCCTTGGACATGTAGCTCATTTCGGGGCTGACTGCATACAAGCTCGACTCCATATTCTGAAAGACATCTCCTTCACCTTTGGTGGCGCGTTTCAGACTGTCTTCGCCGACCGCGTCTGCCAGGGCTTTCTGGTTGGCCATGTAGTTATCCATCTGCTTCAGCGAATCCATGGGGATCAGGAACAGATAGACCCCGCTGGGCGCGCCGGCAATGACCTGGTAACAAATGATGGATTCGTTGATGCTGGCCTTCTTATACCCATCCAGAATCATCTTTGCCCCAGCCATGAAGCCGTCGTTTTGGCCCAACCGAACGCGGTAATTGTCAACCATCATGTAGCGGAACTTGCTAACCGGAAGGGGGTTCGCCGGAAAGTAACTGAGATCCGGCCGAAAAACGGCCGTCAAGGTTCTTGACTCGGCACGGAGTTCACCATCGCGGGCTTCGGCTGCCTCGACATCGGCCTTCAGAGTCCCTTTCTCGCCCAGTTTGTCCGCTTCTTCGACCGCGGCGAACGATGGGTAGGCCGCCAGGAATAGCGCTTCGTTCGGGCCAGCCATGGTACTCAAACCCAGGTAGTGGTAGGGGAATTTGTTCCTGCGATAGGCATTTGCGTATTCCTGCTCAGCACGCCGGTGGGCGGCGCCCTTACCTTCTTTCACCATTTCCCGTGTGATCATCAGTACGGCCGGAGGCCCGTTCTGCGGTGAGGATTGAGCAAATACCAGAGGAGCGCAAACGGCACATGCCGCTGCAAGCGACGTCAGTTTCATAGTGTTCTCCGTTACTGGGTAAATTGGGTAGCTCCGAGTATAGCACCCAATAGCGTTAGAAACGTTACAAGTATTGCGTGCGGGGCGGGCACCGAAACCGGCTCAGTCAGGCAGTTACAAGATATACCGGCTTAGATCCTGATCCTTAACAATCTCAACCAGTTGCTTGCGGACATAGTTTGCGTCCACGCGCACGGTTTTCTTTTTCAGGTCCGGGCCTTCAAAGGAGATTTCTTCGAGCAGCTTCTCCATGATGGTGTGCAACCGCCGCGCGCCGATGTTTTCCGAGCTTTGATTCACCTGCGCGGCAAACTTGGCCACCTCTTCCAGTGCGTCGTCAGTCAGAACCAGCTTAATGCCTTCGGTTTCGAGCAGCGCCGTGTACTGCTTGGCCAAAGCGTTCTTCGGCTCCTTGAGGATGCGAATGAAATCCTCTACCGAGAGCGATTTCAATTCCACGCGGATAGGAAAGCGGCCCTGCAGTTCGGGGATCATATCGCTGGGCTTGGAGACGTGGAAAGCGCCGGCGGCAATGAAGAGGATATGATCCGTGCGCACGAAGCCGTAACGGGTATTGACGGTGGTTCCTTCGACGATGGGCAGAATATCGCGCTGCACGCCCTCGCGGCTCACGTCTGGTCCATGGCCCGTTTCGCGTCCGGCTATCTTATCGATCTCGTCCAGAAAAATGATGCCACTCGATTCCACGCGCTCCAATGCCATGCGGGTTACCTGGTCCATGTCGATCAGTTTCTGTTCCTCTTCCTGGACCAGGTAGTCCAACGCCTCGGCCACGCGCATCTTGCGGCGGCGCGTTTTCTGGCCGAAGAGGCTGGGCAGCATGTCTTTCAGGTTGATTCCCATCTCTTCGATGCCGGCGTTGGTGGTGATTTCGAAAGTGGGACCACGGTCTTTCACATCGAGCTCGACGAGGCGCTCATCCAGCTTGCCTTCCCGCAGCCGCTCGCGCAGTTTCTCGCGGGTGCGTTCCACGCTTTCGCTGGGCTCCGGTTGCGGGGGCATCAACAGATCGAGCAGCCGCTCTTCGGCGTTGGTCTCCGCGCGGTCCGCCACTTCGTCGAGCCGCTCCTCTCGCACCATGTCGATGGCGATATCCACCAGGTCGCGAATCATCGACTCGACGTCACGGCCTACATATCCCACTTCGGTGAACTTGCTGGCTTCCACTTTGAGGAACGGCGAGTTCGCCAAACGCGCCAATCTCCGCGCCAGCTCGGTCTTTCCTACGCCCGTCGGGCCGATCATGAGGATGTTTTTGGGCATCACCTCTTCGGCCATTTCGGGCGCGAGCTTTTGCCGGCGGATGCGGTTGCGCAGCGCGATGGCCACGGCGCGCTTGGCCTCGGCCTGCCCCACCACATGCTTGTCCAGTTCGCGCACGATTTCACGAGGAGTCAGCTCATCGAGCAGCGGCTCTTCATCCACAGATTGCCCAGGAAGATAGATCACCATGGCTATTCCAACTCCTCATAGGTCACGCTGTCGTTCGTGTAGATGCAGATCTTGCCAGCGATGGCCATTGCCTGCTCGGCGATGTGCTTGGCCGAGAACTTGGTGTTGCGCAAGAGCGCGATGGCGGCAGAAAGCGCGAAAGGCCCACCAGAGCCGATGGCGGCGATGCCCTCATCCGGCTCGATCACATCCCCGTTCCCGCTCACCAGATACATGCTGGCCTTATCCGCGACGAGCAGCAGCGCTTCCAGGTGACGCAAGGCGCGATCCGTCCGCCAGTCCTTCGCCAGTTCCACCACCGAGCGCGAGAGATTGCCGTTGAACTGCTCGAGCTTGGTTTCGAAGCGCGAGAAGAGGGCGAAGGCATCCGCGGTAGATCCCGCAAAACCGGCGAGCACTTTATCGTTGTACAAGCGGCGCAGTTTCTTGGCGGATCCCTTAATCACCTCGTGACCCAGTGTCACCTGGCCGTCTCCGGCCATCACCACTTTGCCGTCGCGACGGACACAAATCACCGTCGTCGAACGTATCCTCTCATGCATGTTTGGGCAACTTCATTCTAGCGCAACACCCGCGCGTGTCCGGCTCGTTATGCAAAGCGGATTCCCGCGTCCCTGCTGATGAGGGAATGCTTCTCGAATTCCACGCGCTTGGCGGGAAAGTCCGTGCGGAAGTGGGCGCCGCGGCTTTCTTCGCGGGCGAAAGCGCACTGCGCAATCAATAGGGCAACCTCGCGGATGTTGCGGGCCTCGGCACGCTCCAGCGTGAATTCGGCCGGTTGCAGCCGATCCGCTTCGAGCTGCGCGAGCGCCTGCCGTAAGCCATCGCCGCAGCGCACGATCCCGCAATGATCCCAAGCGATCCGGCGATACTCCGCCGCAGTGCGCTCAGGCGCTTCGAATGGCTCCCCCTCCCCGGCCGAGGCCGGCGGCCGGGCGATCCACTCCCGCATGGCGCGCCCGGCACGTGCTCCAAACACCACGCCCTCCAGCAGGGAATTGCTTGCCAGCCGGTTGGCGCCGTGCACGCCCGTGCAAGCCACTTCTCCGGCCGCAAACAAGCGCGGAATGCTGGCGCGGCCTTCGAGATCGGTGCCCACACCGCCCATGGCGTAATGCGCGGCCGGCCGAACCGGCGCCGGATCGCGTGTGATGTCCACGCCGTAGTGGCGGCACGTCTCGAAAATACGCGGGAAGCGCTGGCGAACAAAGCCGCCATCGAGATGCGTCAGGTCGAGCAGTACGTGCGGTGTTCGGGTGCGGGTCATTTCGGTGACAATGGCGCGAGCCACCACATCGCGGGGAGCCAACTCCTGGAGCGGGTGATAGCGCTCCATGAATCGATCACCCGCGGTATTGCGCAGCCAACCGCCCTCCCCGCGCAGGGCTTCGGAGAGAAGGAAGCGCGGCGCACCCTCGACATAAAGCGCCGTGGGGTGGAACTGCACAAACTCGATGTCGCTGATCTCCGCTCCGGCGCGGTAGGCCATCGCGACGCCGTCGCCTGTGGCCACTTCCGGATTGGTCGTGTTCAGGAAAACACGTCCCAGCCCTCCGGTAGCCAGTAGTACCGCACGCGCGTAGACCGGAACGTTGCGGTGCTCCGCAGCGTCGTACAAGACCGCACCGGATACGCCATCGCGCAGCAGAAGACCGGTGGTCGCAGCGTAACTGCGGAAGGTGACGTTGGCCAGCGACGCCGCTTTGCGCTCGAGCGTACGGGCGATTTCACGCCCGGTGGAGTCGCCGTGAGCATGCAGGATTCGGCTGCGGCTGTGCGCGGCTTCACGCGTGAACGCGAGCTGTCCGGCATCGCGATCGAACTCGGCGCCCCACCCGATCAACTCCTGGATGGCAGCAGGCCCTTCTTCCACCAGCGTGCGGACCGCGGCTCGATCGCACAAGCCATCGCCGGCGTAGAGCGTGTCCTGCTCGTGCAATTCCACCTCGTCGTCATCGCTCAGAGCCACCGCGATGCCGCCCTGCGCGTATTCCGAAGAAGACTCCCGCAGGCTCTCCTTGGCCACCACCAGCACCGTGCCCGCTGCGGCCAGTTCGATGGCGGCGCGTAGTCCGGCTACCCCTGCGCCGATCACTAGAAAATCGGGGTCCATTCGCTACAGCGATGATAGCTCGCCGTACCCGTGGTACAAAAAGCGTATGCCTTCCTACCGCGTGGAGACGCCGCAACGCTGTTACTCCGCCATCGTGGAGCGCGGCATCGTGGGGCGGGCTGCCGAACACATCCCATCCCAGGCGGGCAAGGTGTTTGTGGTTTCCACCGAAGACGTCTGGCGTCACCAAGGTGGCGCGCTCGAGCAGGCGCTTGTGGGAAGGCCACACGAAATCCTGCACCTTCCGGGCGGCGAAGAGAACAAGCGGCTCGCTCCCCTGGAAGCGCTGGCGGAGCAGATGGTCGCGCTGGGCGCCGATCGTTCCAGCGTCGTGATCGCGTTCGGTGGCGGCATCGTGAACGACATGGGCGGCTTCCTGGCGGCCATCTTCATGCGCGGAATTCCGGTGATTCAGATTCCCACAACGCTGTTGGCCCAGGTGGACGCTGCTGTCGGCGGCAAGACCGGCGTCAACCTGGTGAGCGGCAAGAATCTGATCGGTAGCTTTCACCAGCCCTTGGTCGTGCTCACGGATCCTGCTCTGCTTGATACTTTGCCCGAGCGAGAATACCGCGCCGGGCTTTATGAAGTGATCAAGTGCGGGATCATTCGCGACGCCGCGCTGTTTCGTTTTCTCACGGAGCACCGGGCTGGCGTGCTTGCGCGGCAGCCGGAGGCCGTCGACCGCGTCATCGCCGATTCCGTTCGCATCAAAGCGGAAGTAGTCACTGCGGACGAGCGCGAGAGCGACCTGCGCCGCATCCTGAATTTCGGCCACACCTTCGGCCATGCGCTCGAAGCCGAAACCGGGTACACGCGGTTCCTCCATGGAGAAGCGGTCGCGTTCGGGATGCGCGCGGCCATCTACCTTGGCGAAATGAGCGGGTATGTATCGGCCGAGGATTGCGCCGACATGTTCGATACGATTGGCGAGTACGGTCCCATTCCTTCCCTCGATGGCATTTCCCCGGAACACCTCTTGCTACGCCTGATGCACGATAAGAAGACCGTCCAGAACAAGATCCATTTCGTGCTGCCGGTGCGCATCGGCGAGGTGAAGGTGGTTTCCGGCATCCCCGAACGGACGGTGCGCGAAGCCATCCGGTCCGCACTGGCATGAGGGGCACAACACCCGAAGGGGCGCGCACCGAGCAGGAAGCCGCCGCCTGGGTGCGTGGCATGTTCGGCCGCGTAGCGCATAGGTACGATCTGGCCAATCACCTGCTGTCTTTCCAGATCGACCGCTACTGGCGCGCGCATACCGTCCGCCGCGTGCGTCGCATCCTGGAGAATCCCGCGGCACGCGTTCTCGATATCTGCTGCGGGACCGGCGACCTCGTGCTGGCGCTCGAGCGCGCCCGGCGGGCTCCGGTGCTTGGGTCGGATTTCTGCCATCCGATGCTGGTAGCCGCCGGCGCCAAGTTCCGCGAGCGTCATGCGGGCTCCGCACTCTTTGAGGCCGATGCGTTGCAACTTCCCTTGCGCGACGCCAGCCTCGATTTGCTCACCGTCGCGTTCGGATTTCGCAATCTGGCCAACTATAGCGCTGGTATTGCGGAAATGCGCCGCGTAGTCCGCCCCGGAGGCACGGTTGCCATTCTGGAGTTTTCGCAGCCTCCGAACCCGGCTTTTCGGGCGCTCTACAATTTCTATTCGCGTCGCATTCTTCCCGTGATCGGCGGAGCGCTATCAGGGAATCCGGATGCCTACCGCTATCTGCCCGAGTCGGTCCGCAAGTTCCCGAGCGCCGGCGAACTCGCGGAAGATCTAAGGCGTGCGGGTTTCGCGAACGCGGATTACGAGTACTTGACTGGAGGCATCGTGGCGCTGCACATAGCGAGCTGAACTACTCCACCAGTGCCCCAGCCGCGCGAAACGCCTTCTCCAATTCCTTGTCGGTAAGCGTGGTGCTGACGAACAACTCCTGGCGCGCGCCCGCACTGAGCGCGATGGCCTTCCAGCCGTTCTGAACGGGCACCGTCACCCGCACCTTCACAGGCCCTCTAGCATCGCGCACCGGCCGAATCACGCCTGGGATCACCGACCGGATCGCCGGCGTCGACCGAAGCAATGTCTCCAGAATTTCGCGGACACCGTCAATGATGCTGTGCTCGACCTTGAGCCGATCTTTGGCGGTGCGCAGCCGCATGCCTCAGTCTACCGTCAAAGCACTTGGCCAATGGAGTTGCCCCAGTGGGGTCGGGCCTTCCGACCCGCCGCCGGGCTTCCGCCCGGCGGCGCACGCCTTGACATCGATATGTCAATTCGATATGTCTAGACATATGAGAACCACCGTGCGGCTGGATTCCGCACTCCTCGATCAGGCCAAACGCGAAGCTGCCGACCGGCATGAGACCTTGACTGCTCTGATTGAGCAGGGCCTGCGGCTGGTACTGGCGCAGTCGCGGTCGCCACGGCGGCGAAAACGGATCGCGTTGCCAGTCTGCCGCGCGGGCGGAGGCACGCTTCCAGGAATCGATCTGAACGACAGTTCCACCCTGCTGGATGCCATGGAAATGCGCCGGTGATTCTTCCTGACGTTAACGTCTTACTCTATGCGTTCCGCGCCGATTCTCCGGAGCATGCAGTCCATCGACGCTGGTTGGCAGGAGTGGTCAACGGCTCCATGGCCTACGGGATGTCGCCGCAGGTTTTAGCAGCGGTCATCCGCATCGCCACTCACCCGCGAGTCTACGTTCGGCCAAGCCGTCTCACGGAAGTGACGGCATTCGCATCTCTTCTGTTGGCGCAACCCCATTGCCAAAGCGTGCACCCCGGGCCGCGCCACTGGGATATCTTCTGCGGTTTGTGCCGCCAGGCCCATGCGACCGGCAATCTGGTTCAGGACGCGTGGTTCGCCGCACTGGCGATCGAATCGGGCTGCGAATGGATTACGACAGACCGCGACTTTGCCCGGTTTGAAGGGCTCCGCTGGCGCTCGCCCGTCTGATATCACTGGCGTTTTCCGCCCCACCCCTCGCCTCCCAGCAGCGGCACAAAACGGCACAGCGTAGCCACATGCGATTTCACTGTGCCGCGCTGCTTCCACACAATGCGCAACTCCTGGTCGTGAATCTCACCAACCGGGATGACCAGGCGTCCGGGGTCTTTCAACTGGTCGAGCAACGCGTGGGGAATGTCCGGAGCGGCCGCCGCCACCGAGATCGCGTCGTAAGGTCCCAATTCCTTATATCCAAAGGACCCGTCGCCGCATACCACCCTCACATTGCCGCCGCGGCCAGTGCGTGCAAGGTTCGCTTCTGCCAGCGCGGCGAGTTCCGGAATCCGCTCGATGGTGACGACCCGAGCAGCCAGCGCTCCCAACACTGCCGCCGCATAGCCTGAGCCGGTGCCAACCTCCAGCACGCTTTCGCCGCCTGTCAACTCGAGCAATTCCGCCATCAACGCCGTCATGTAGGGCTGCGAGATCGTTTGGCCGTAACCGATCGGGATGGGGTCATCCCGATACGCCACCGAGTGTACCTCAGGTGATACGAACTCCTCGCGCGGAATCTCCAGCATGGCGTTGAGCACGCGCGAATCTTCGATGCCGCGCCGGCGCAGTTGCACCTCCACCATTTCATGGCGCGCCGCTAGAAAATCCGGAGTCAGTTTCACCCCCGACTTTATAATAGCTACGTGGCTCATCAGATAACGCTGATCCCGGGAGATGGCATCGGGCCGGAAGTGGCCCAGGCGACTGTACGCGCGCTCGAAGCGACGGGCGTCGCAATCGAGTGGGAGTGCGTCAACGCCGGCATCAACGCGCTTTCCGAATATGGACAATTGCTGCCGGACGAAGTCATCGCCTCTCTGTTTGCGACCGGCGTGGGACTCAAGGGACCCACCGCAACCCCCATCGCCGGCGGGCACCAGAGCATCAATGTGGCGCTGCGGAAAAAGCTCGGACTTTACATAAACTTCCGGCCGGTGCGTATGCTGCCTGGCCTGAAAACCCGGTTTCACGATCTGCCGATAAACCTGTCGATTTTCCGCGAGAACACCGAGGATTTATACGCCGGCCTGGAGCACGAAGTCGTCCCCGGCGTCGTCGAAAGCCTGAAGATCATCACCGAGCGGGCATCCTCGCGCATCGCGCGCGCGGCGTTTGAGTATGCCACCCGCGAGCATCGATCGAAAGTCACGGCTATCCACAAGGCCAACATCATGAAGTTGAGCGACGGGTTGTTTTTGAAGTGCTGCCGCGACGTCAGCGCGCGGTATCCCGAGATCCAGTACAACGAACTCATCGTCGATAACGCCTGCATGCAGCTGGTGATGCGCCCGGAGACCTTCGACGTCCTGGTGTTGCCCAACCTCTATGGCGACATCATTTCCGATTTAACCGCCGGCCTAGTGGGCGGTTTGGGAATCGTTCCCGGCGCCAACATCGGCGAGGACCACGCCATCTTCGAAGCCGTTCACGGCACCGCTCCGGATATCGCGGGTAAGGGCCTGGCAAATCCCACCGCGCTCATGCAATCCGCCGTCCTGATGCTGGGCCACCTGGGAGAGCGCGAGGCGGCAACCCGTTTGCAAAACGCGATTGAGGCCGTCTACGCCGAAGGCAAGCATTTAACCGGCGACGTGGGCGGCAAGGCCACCACCGATGAATTCACCAACGCCGTGATTTGCCACGTGAAAGGATAACCACCACTCCCATCGGGCGGCGTTACCGAGCCGCGACCAGAGGGAGCGGTGCCCTTCATCGAGCCGAAGCCGAAGCGTTCGCCGAACCCGCCGGCCGCAACACGTCGCTAGCTTCCGCCTCCGCGATCAGCTTGTCCGCGTCTTCCTGTAGCAGGAACCGATCGCGCACTTGCCTGGCCGACGCCGCGCGCACCGCTGCCACGTAGCCTTCGTGCGTGCCATATCGCTCCTCAAGCGAGGGCCGCGGATCGCCCGCCGCCAGCCGTTCCGTTTTTGTCCTGGCAAACGGAATGTAACCGCCCACCAAGCCGCAATTCCGGCCTTTGAAGAAGCCCTGGGCAAAAACATTCCATCCCGTGTACGTGCCCAGAGGCGCCTGGTGCAGCACGCTGGCCACACCGGATGTCTCGTTGCCATCGGAGTCCACTTTCGGAACCAGGCTGGGAAGCACGGCTTTGATCACGGGCGGTTCTATCGAAATGGAGCCGCTCAGGTCCTTGTAGTTGAAGTCCGGTCCGAAGTCGTAGTCGTATAGCGGATTGATGATGCCGTCCGGCAGCGGCACGCCGGGGATCAACGGAAACCCCATCGCTCGCTGCGTCGGTCCCACGAGCTGTTTTTCGGCGAGCTGCGGATACCGGCTGGGCGGAGGCGGCGTGCCCTTCACCACCCAATCGATCAACGCCACCATCACGGCGCGCATTGTGTCCGACGATGGATTCGGATTCGCCGGCAATTCACACCGGTTCGGCGGCCGCGGTGCCACCGTGCTAAATCCGCCTGGACCGCCCCCATGCGTCACGCCTGGAAAGTAGTAGCGGCGCACATTCGACGGTACCGGAATGTCGCGGTCGACGTGAGTGCCCACCAGGTCGGGAGAAGCGCGCAGGTCCCAGAATTCCGATGAACCAAACGTCTCCACAATCTTCGGACACGTGTCGGAAGCGCGGCAGCGGTCGAGAAGCCCACCCGCCGAACGCCCGCGGGCTTCATCCGCATAGTCGCTCCACGACAGTACGCCGTCGCTGCCTGGCTCGTATAAATTGGCGGCGCCGCCCGGAGCAGCAAATCGAAAATTCATCGCCAACTGCCGCACCGCGATATTTGGGTTCATCCCATCCAGCACTCGCCGGCCTGCTTCGTCCTGATTGAAGCCAAGGTGAACCAGGCTGCGCAGGAAATTGCCCGACTGGGAATTGCCCCACGCGATCGCAAACGAGATCTTCTTGTCGAGTACTTCGGACTCCCCCGACTTGAAATAGGAAATGAGATCGCGCGTGGCTGCGTAGCCGATCCCCAGCACCAGCGGGTCCTGCGCCGTGTAAACCAGCTCATAGAGATAGGCCGGATCAAACCCGCCCTTCAGACAGATCTTTCCTGCAGATGGAGTTCCCGGAAACGCGCCGCTGCTGCAATCGGCGAACGCCCAATCGGTGCTGCGTATGGGAACGACCGCCCCGCCTTCGAAGGCGCGCCGCGTCAGCGTGGCTTTGGCCGTGTCGAGGCTGGCCGGATGCGCCCCCGGCAAATCGAGCGTGCTGCTGCCCGACCGCATATCGCTGAACCGCGCCAGCACCGGTCCCGTGATACTCGACCCGTCCGGATTCTTCGCCACCGGGACGCTGATCGTCTCCATTCCCTCCCGGCCCGCCAGGTCGCCTTGCCATCCGCTAGTCAACAGCACATCGCCGCGCTTCATGTAGTCGGCCGCAATCGGGCCGGCACTCGCCGCCGCCGGGACCAGCGTGGACCTCCCGCGGTTCGGCACCTCATACAGCAGGACGCCGCTCGCCTTGGCGAGGTCCACCGGCTTCACCAGCAGAAAGGTCGTCGTGTATTCCACGAACCCGTGCGCGTTGCGCGGCGCCAGTTGAATGTCCGTAATGATGGCGTTCAACGGATCGCGCGGGTCGAGCTCTCCGTACGCACGTCCCACCAGCAGCTCGTAACGGCCAGCCGTGCCGAAGGACTGCCCTTGAGATCCGATCGAATCGCCTTGCGCCACGAGGCGCGTAATCCGCGCTTCCGCGGGCGCGGCTCCCACCGACAAAACGGCGGCCACACAGACGGCAGACAGCAATCGTTCCATGTTTCCGTACATTACTGCAATCCAGCGGCGAACACAAACGGATCCGAGGCGCATATAGTGAGGATATGGGGCGCCCGGCATTTCGGTCATTGGCATTCTGCGGTGCAGTGGTTTTGGCGGCGGCCACGTGGGCTCTGGCCGACCGCCTGGAAGACACCATCTACGTCCCGCTCGATCATCCCGCCATTCAGTACGCGCAGACTCCCAGCGATCCCATTGCGCGCCTCGAAAAGCGCCTGGAGAGCGGCCGAGCGGCGCTTGATTACTCGCCCAATGGACTGGGCTATCTTCCGTCCGTCCTCAAACAGCTCGACATCAATACCGATTCACAGGTGCTGGTCTTTTCGAAAACCAGCATTCAAACGTCGCACATCTCTCCTCGAACGCCGCGCGCCATCTATTTCGATGACGACGCCGCGGTGGGGTTCGTCCAGGCCGGTGACGTGCTGGAGCTTTCGGCACTCGATCCGAAGCTGGGCATCATCCTCTATACGCTCGACGCGGAAAAAACCGCCAAACCGGAATTCACCCGCCGCGATGACTGCCTGCGCTGTCACCAGGGGCCGATCACCCTGGGCGTGCCCGGGATCTTTGTGAGTTCCGTTCACCCGCGTACCGATGAGCGGGAATCGCACGGCAGCGCATTTGTTACCGACCACCGAATCCCCTTCGCCGAGCGCTGGGGCGGCTGGTACGTGACCGGAACCCACGGCGCCCAGACGCACTTCGGAAATAACATTGGGCTGATCGACCCGATTCACCCGGGGCCGCCCGCCGGGCCGGAATCGCAGAACGTCACGAGCCTGTCGGAATTCTTCGACACGTCCCGCTATCCGGCGCCCACCAGCGACATCGTGGCGTTGATGACCCTCGAACACCAGACCCGCATGACGAATCTGTTGACCCGCATTGGATGGGATACCCGCATCGCGCTCCACGACGGCAAAATCGATGACGCCAGGCAGGCCGAACTCAATTCCGAGATCGAAGAGCTGGTTGGCTATATGCTGTTCGCCGACGAAGCACCACTGAAGGCTCCAGTGACGGGCATCTCGACGTTCCGCAAGACTTTTTCCGAACGTGGCCCGCGCGACAAGTCAGGCCGCTCGCTCCGGGAGTTCGATCTGCACAACCGGTTATTCCGGTATCCGCTGTCGTACATGATCTACAGCGCGGCGTTCGACAACCTTCCGGACATGGCCCGAGATCGTATCTACCGCCGCCTGTACGACATCCTGACCGGCAAAGATCAGGCCAAAACCTATGCCGCCGTGTCGGCGGATGATCGGCGGGCGACCTTGGAAATCCTCCGCCAGACAAAAACCACCCTGCCCGGATACTGGAACAACTAGTGGTCTGCCTTCCGTGGGGCAGACCGTCGTCTTTCGCGGTCTGCCAGGGCGTGCGAAGCGCGCCTTTGCGGCGCCGGCAGACGACGGAAACCGATCGTCTGCCCCACAGAGTTAAACCGCATTCGGTATGACGCACTCCGCTAGCCCGCGTTGCGGATCGGCCCCGCTTTACGCGGCGGCAGAATGGTGATATCGAGAGGCATTTCCGAAGGGCCGCTCAACGGATAGCTGACTTCGTAGCGGTGGGCCAGGCTGGTATACATCTGAACCATCCAGAGAGCAGAAACCCCATCCTCCGGAGCCACCAGAAAGATACCGTTCGTCTTCCGCGCCAATTTCTGCAACCGCTCATTCTGGCCGGTGGAGAAGCTAACCACGTCCACGTTGAACTGTAACGCCACGGCTGCCACTTCGAGCGACTCGAGGTCGGCATCGGAAAGCGCAGAGGGCGACAAGAACAGAACGACGTGGCGCCCCGGACCGTGGGTGCCGACCAGCCGCACCAGTTTGGGTAATTGATCGGTCGGAATTCGGCGTAGCTGTTCGAAGCGCGTAATGGCTTTCTTCAATTCGGGTCCCTGATAGGGCGGCGGAACCGAGGCCAGTTCGTCGAAGTCGCTGTCCGGCCCGGCCGCCATCCGCACTACCGACCAGCGATCATTACTCTCTTTCTGCTCCAGGCACACCTGGAACGCGTCTTTCAGATCCGGCAGCCTTCCCGATTCGGGTCCATCGAAGAGCACAAATAAGGCTGACACCGGGCCCAGCCGGCGCTCCACAAACGAATAATCCCAGATCAGTTCACCGTTCTGTGCGAGTACCACATCGGTTGCGAGCAGAACCCGAGAGTCGGCAGCGTCCTCCGGAAGTTCGAAGCCGACTCGCCGAACCCCTTCCGCGGCCTCGCTAAATCGTACCAGCGGCTCGAGGTTCGGCGAATCTGTTCTTTCCGTCTTGTTGAGCTGAACCAGAGCGCGGAGCGCCGCCGCGCGGACGCTCGGCACGGGATCTGCACGCAGCTTCTTGACCATACCCCGAAAACGCGGATCCCCGGTTGCGCCCATTAGCCAGGCCGCCGTTGCCCGGCAGTTCGCCGTCTCATTTTCCGCGAGCACTCGGATCGCCGGTAGAACGCTGGCCACGCCCAGCTGGTAAAGGCCTAAGATGGCGTTCCCGCGGACCCGATTGTTCCCGTCCTCCGTCGCTTGCCACAATACCTCGCGGATTTCCGGGGAGTCATTTCCCCACAGACTCTCGATGATGTTCGCGCGCGTTCGGGGATCGACTTCGGCCAGTACTTTGCGGGTCCAGGAGGCGTTATCCGCCAGCCGGCCCAGAATCCTCGCAACCTTCGAGCGGATCCGCTGGTTCTCGGAGTTCATCAGCCGCATGAGCGGCATAATGATCCGCCGCCCCGATGACACCGCATCCAGGATTTGCAGGCAGCGTTCAATTCTGCGATCCTTACCCGCGGCCACCTCCGGCAGCGCCATCAGCTCCGTTACCAGGCGCGTTTCGAAGTCGCGATAACGCTCCTTCATCTGCCGTGCCACGGCCATTGCCGCATGGGTCTCGAACCGCCGCGGATCGCATAATGCATCGAGCAGGCGCTGGTTGCGCCAGATCTGCTCCAGTAGAAAGAGGTTCGGCTTTTCGCTGGCTGGTGGCGTCGATTTCGGTGGTGGTGCCGAGCCTTGGGGCAATTCGCGTTCTCCCAAATGGCTTATCGGGTACGCGCCGGAAATCTTTACTCCCGCCTCGGCTGCGATTCAATGCTCGTTTTTCAAACTGCGATCGAAGAAATCAATCATCATCTGATTCAATTGATCGGACGCAAGGCCTGTTACCGCATGCGCCTTCTGGGGGTACACCATCATTTCAAACTGCCTGCCCGCCAACTGCAGCGCGCTCGCGATTTGGAGCGTGTTTTGAAACAGCACGTTATCGTCTTCCAGGTTGTGCGCCAGCATCAGCT
Source organism: Bryobacteraceae bacterium (assembly GCA_035516375.1). GTDB lineage: Bacteria > Acidobacteriota > Terriglobia > Bryobacterales > Bryobacteraceae > PSRJ01. The sequence goes on along the minus strand of DATJAK010000052.1, from coordinate 20,481 downwards.
TGCCGCGCAGCTTGGAGGCGTACTGCGGAAGGGCCGTCGATTCGTAGCCATCGCGGTTCTCGTCGGGAAGCCCCATGTAGCGTTCGGTGTAGATGCTGTCGTAGTTGAGCCAGTTCGTCACCGGGGCGCCTGCAAATCCCGCAAGGAACACGTCCGGCGCGTTCAGCATCGCGTTCACCGTCATGAATCCGCCGTAACTCCACCCGCGGATTCCCACGCGTTGCGGGTCGGCAAATCCGAGCGAGAGCAGATACTGAACACCCGCCACCTGATCGGCCAGCTCTACTGTTCCGAGCTGGTGATAAACCGGCGTTTCGAAAGCGTGCCCGCGCCCCATGCCGCCGCGGTTCTCGGCTTCCCAGATCACGTAGCCGCGGTGCGCCAGCACCTGGTCGAGGCTTACGCCATACCACGCATTGCGCACCGGCAACGCCACGTCCGGCCCGCCGTAAACACTGACAATCACCGGGTACTTCACGCCCGCTTGAAACCCGGCCGGCTTGATGAAACGGCCTTCGAGCGAAGTTCCGTCCGGCCCACGAAAGTGGACGATCTCGGTGGGCAGAATCTCGTACTCCTCCCGGCTGCGATCCGTGTCGCGATACACGCTGAGTTCCTTGCCATCGGCCGACCGTAGTACCGTGCGCGGCGGCGTCGTCAGATTGGAATAGGTATCCAGAAAAACCGCGCCGCCCGGCGCCATCGAAATCGCATGCGTGCCGGCCTCGGGCGTCACCACGCGCTTGTTTTCGCCGTCGAACCCGGCCACCCACAGGCGGCGTTCCAGATGGCTCCCTTCGCTCGACGTGTAGAAAACTCGTCCGCCGCTCTCGTCCACGCCCGCGATTCCAGTCACCTCCCAGTCGCCGCGAGTCAATTGCTTCGTATCCTTACCGTCGTTGGAATAGAGATACACGTGGCGATGGCCGTCCCGCTCGCTCGTCCAGAGAAAGTGTTTGCCGTCGTTGAGGAATCGGAGATCGCCCGCGATGTTGATCCAAAACGGATCCGACTCGCGGAAGATCCGGGCCGCCTTGCCCGATTCCATATCGATGGCCAAGGCTTCGAGCCCTTTCTGCTCGCGATTGGTCCGCACTACGTAGACGCTGCGTCCATTAGGCATCCAGCCGGCCCGCGCCACTAACCCTTCGTGAGAACCCCCGGCATCCAGCCAATGCGTCTCGCCGCCGGTCGCCGGAATGACGCCCAAACGCACGCTGGCGTTATTCTCCCCGGCCTGCGGGTACGGCTCCGGCTCGAACACCGCGCGCGTGCCGCGCAGATCCTCGTGCGGAAACATCGGCTCCTTCGAGGTGTCGAACTGCAGATACGCCAGCCACCGCGAGTCGGGAGACCACCAGAACGCCGTGCCCAGCCCGATCTCTTCCGGGTAAACCCAGTCGAGCCCTCCGTTGCGCAGCGTCGAAGACCCACCCGTGGTGAGCTGCGTCTCCTTCTTGCTGGCAACGTCCAAGACATACAGATCCCACCCGCGCCGGAACGCAACACGGCTGCCGTCCGGCGACAACTTAGGGTCGACCTCGACCGCGGGAGTCCTGGTGAGCTGCTCCCATCTCCCGTTGGCTCGGTGAATCAGGAAGACATCGCCGCCCGCGACGGCGAGCAGCGCCTTGCCGTCGGCCGACCATTGCAAATCGCCGGTGCGTGCGCGGCGGTTCGTCCAATCGAACGGGCCACTGCCGGCATCCGGCTTCACGGCCGCGGCCTCGATATCCTCGATTGACATGAGGGTCTTGGCGCTTCGGGACGCCACCGTGTACAGCATCAATTCGCGGCCGCGCACGAACGTAAACGCTTTCCCGTCCGGCGCCCACACCGGCGCGCCCGGGCGCTCCCGGCCTGCCACTTCGCGAAGCGTTTCGAGCGTGATCGGTTTTTTCTGCGCGAATGCCGCGACCGCCAGCAGCAGAGTCAGAGCGACTCGCATCATAGCTGTGATTCTAACGCGGCGCCATCGCGCGCTGATGCCGGAAGAGATTACTCCCGCGCTTGCGACGCTCGCGTGTCGGCGTAGTAGCCGTCGCGCGCCTGCACCGTGAGCCCCTTCGGCCGCACCGTCACGGCGATCTTGCGATAGTTGGCCGAATCGCCCTGATCCGAGGTGTAGCCCAGGTTGTACTGGTTGCGCAGCTCCTCCTGGATGCGTCCGTAGATGCTCCCGATGGTTTGTTTTTTCGAGACCTCAAAGAAGCCGCCGCCCGTTTGCGCGGAGATCTGCTGCAGGACTTTTTTTCCGTCGGGGCCGGACTCCGGGTGTTGCGTCGGATACCGGCGCCGGCCGTAACCGCCCAATCCGCCTCCAAACCCGCCCCCATTGCCAAAGGATTCCTCGTCGGCGAAGTAAATCGAGTAGACCATGGTGTCGGCGCGCTGCGCCGCCTCCACGGCTTGCCCCTGCGAAGTCTTGCTGCCCCGATCGCGGCCGTCCGTCAGCACCGCCACCGCCTTGCGGCCTTTCTGCTTGGCCATCAGTTCCTCCGATGCCAGCAGAATCGCGTCATACAGCTGCGTGCCGCCCCCGCGATACCCGCCGCGTTGACCGCCCGGGTACCGGCCTCCACCGCCCGGATACCCGCCACCCGGGTAGCCGCCGCCTCGAGGAGATTGCCCGCCGGATTGGCTGCCACCGTCGTCGTCTTCGCGCCGCGGCTCCCTGATCTGCAACAAGTTCAGCGAGTCTTCCAGCTTCTTGCGTGAAGGCGTGAGATCCTGCAAAAGTTCGACCTCGCGATCGAAGTGGATCACGAAGGCCTTGTCCTTGTCCTCGCGCAGCACATCCTCGAAGAACTGATGGCTGGCGTCGCGCTCCTCGCTGAGCACTCGCCGCTGGCTCTGGCTGGTATCGACGAGCAGCCCCAGAGTTAAAGGCAGGTCCGTCTCGCGCGAAAAGTAGCGGATCGTCTGCGGATGTCCGTCTTCCGACAACGAGAAGTCGTCCTGGTTCAGGTTTGAGACAACCTGTCCCTGCTTGTTCCGCACGGTAGCGAGGACGTTGACGACTTTGACATCCGCGGAAAACGTGCCCGGAGTCTGCCCAAACGCCCTTTGGGCGAAAGGCGTGGTGGCGAGGCCCGCTAGGCGCACCGCCGGAAGAGCGCAAAGCAGGCTCCGCCGGGAAATTCGGCTGTTAGACGGCATGATCTGTATGTTCAAGGGATGCATCGGAATCGACCGGGGTTACCCCCTATCGAGGCTCCTGCCTAGTATTCTCCAGGTCCCGCCAAAAGTTCCGGCTATCACGGCTACCACTGCCAGATCGGGCGGGCGTCAGCGACGCCGTGCTGCTGCGAACGTAACAAAGTAGGAATTGGAAATCTGTCCATCCGGGTTCGTCACCTGAACCGGCCATCCTCCGGTCTTGGTGGTGCTGCCTTTGGCGGTCAGTTGCGTTGTGGAAACAAAGGTCGTCGCAAGCCGTGCGCCGGATAATTTGACGACGGCGCCGGACTGGAAACCGGCTCCCGTCACAACCAAAGTGAAACTTTGCGTCCGCGATGGATTGGGAGTTACCAACGTAATCGCGGGCGCGGCGCCAGCGGTCGGCGGCGGAGGAGGTACAACGGGCGGCGGAGCGGTGATTGTCACCAGTGCCGCACCCATCGTGCCCGACGTTCCCGGACTGGTCGCCTGGACGCTAACGGTGGCCGGATTCGGCACACTGGCGGGCGCCGTGTAGAGCCCCGTCGAATCAAGGAGACCCACCCGGCTGTTGCCCCCGGCCACACCGTTGACGGCCCAGGTCACCGTCTGGTTCGCGCTGAATTGCCGGTGCGCCGAAGTCAGAACGGTGGCGGACGAGGGTGTCACAACCACCGGAGTCGGAGTGGGCGGCGTCGGAGCCGGTGGAGTCGGACTCGGTGGAGTCGGCGCGCCCGGTTGGGTGGCCTGACCGGAGTTCAGGCCGATCATCAGGGACGAAACATCGACCACTTCAAACGAAGAGCCCAATACCTTACCGATGGTGTGGAGGTTGTCGTTATTCCACCGGTCGTCGGGCTCGCCCGAGATATACCAGGCCGAGCCATTGTCGGCGACTATCATGCCGTATTTCTGCAAGGCTCGCAGAATCACCTGCACTTCAGGCGGATAGGACGTAACGTCGAAGCTCGCTTTTAGCCGGGAGCGGGTTCCCATGGGCGGATACTGGGTGCTGGTCAAACTCGACGCATAATGCCGCGCCGGCCACACATAAGCCTTCTGTGTTTGCGGCACCGTGAACCGCAAAGCATGGTGGATCGCGCCGGCCGCGACCTCGTCGTAGCGCGCCAGTCCAGGAAAAATCGGCAAGCCCGCGGCGTCGGCGGAAGTCCAGGTAGCGGGCCGCAGGGTATATCCCTTGAGGTCGAAAATGGCGCCGCTTCCCGCGCTCCACGAAGCGCCCTGTGGATAAGCCGAGTAGAGTTCGTAGAGAATGCAATTGTCCGTGTCTACGGCGATCGCGTGACGGTCACCGCTGCTGTTACTGCCTCCTTCGATGGGGGCATTCATGGGAATGGCATACGGGCCGGGGTCGCTTTCATCTGAGTATGTGAACGTAGCCGGAAACTTGGTTTGGGTTCCCGGCACGGTGATGAACGGAATACCAATCGGTTCGCCATCCCACGTGCCGGAACCAAAGTCAGGATGAAGCCCAATGCCCGAGCCGATGGTATTAATCAGCGTGGATGAATTGGCAGCTACGGGCAAGGTATCAATCGGTGTGTTCCAGATATGATCTGCGGGGAAAACCGGGCAGTTGCCGATCTGCGGGCCTTGGGCCGGAGCCAGTGCCGCGCTGCAAACCGCTATCAGTAAGCTATGAAAAAGGAAACGCACCATGAGCTCCTGTTTATTTCGGGTCAATGGTACCAGTACTTTCATAACCGATTGCGTTGCCGTCGGTTAACTGCGTACTCGGGAATTGGCCCGTGAGCCGGCGCGGTCCGGTCGAGCGGCACGCCGGATGTGGCCGCTGGTCAGATATTGTTCAGGACGATTCGCTGGACTTTCAGCAGAAGCTCAACCTCCTGGCGCGGCAGCTCCAGGGTGCTAGCGATCTTTTCCGGTGAATCTCCGTGCCGGTGCATGCGCAGAGCCTGGGTGCGCTTTCCCAGGTTAAACCCGGATCGAGGAGCCGCCGGGCCCGCCGAAAACGCAGGCTGCTGCTCGAGATCGCGCAGTTCCGTGGTCAGCGCCTCGATTCCAGCCTCCGTCATCCGGAGAGTGGCTTCGATCCGGTCTTCGACCTCTTGCGTCCGCGCCCGGCTGGCGCGTGCCATGCGTTGCGCATGGAACAGAGACGCAAAACTGAGCAACGCGGCCGCCAGGGCAAGTCCGGTGAGCACCGCCAGCAGAATGACTAACGAATTCATCAGTCCCCGGATGTTGATCGGCAGCCGCGTACCGTTCCTGTAGAAGCAGTGCGCGGAAAATCGGCCAGCGTCACCTTCAGCAAAGCGCCGCCATGAGACACCCGCGGGCCGTGGAATTCAAGGGATCGGCGGACACGCGCAGCTCCGACAATCGAACGGGGAAGTCCAGTGCCCGCAACGCGCGCCCGAATTGCTCGAGAAAACCCTTGGGAGCGGCCGTTCCGCCACACACCACCAGGGGAATGGCTTGATCCAGCTTCGGCAAACGACGCGCAGCCGAGATGTGGTCGTGGAGGGCCTCGACCAACTCCTCAATCATTTCCTGGTAATAGACAGTCAAGGCATTTTGTACCCGGTCGCTGCCTAATCCGTTGAGATGGAAGGATTCTTCTTTGTGGACGCGCATCCGTGTGGCCACATCGCCCGTGACCAGGGCAGCCTGCGCGTCGATGAAATCGCCCGCTTTGGGAACGCTAAAGCTGATCACTGGAACCGAAAGCACCGACAGGCAGACATTGCACAGTCCGCTCCCGCACGAGATACCGATGCCGGTGTAATTGGAACCGCCCAACTCGCCAAAAACCACCGCCAAACCTTCCTCAATTGGCGTAGCTTCGTAGCCCAGTTCCGATAAGACTTGGCGGATGGAGGCCTCATGGAAGGCGATTCCGCCTTCGCCTTCCGCTCCCGGCGCGGGCACGCTGAAAAAGACCTTCTGGCCTTCCACCTGCGCTTTGCCCGCGACCTTGGAAATGATGCGGCTTACCACGGCGAGGCTGTGGGGTTCCTGCGGGTTGAGCACGCCGCTCTGCATGGGACGGCGGGTTTCGATGTGAAACACTTCCGCAAACCGCTGGGCATCGTTCCCAGCCACCACAATCTCGGAGCCCTTAACTTCGTGAAACACGTTCTCCCGCTGCAGGAGGCTCTCGGCCAGACGCGAGTAGGGCAGTGTCAGGAAGGCGTTGAGTTCTACGTCATAGTCATAACGCTTGTCGTTGGAACGAGCCACCACGATCCGGCTCGTGCCCACGTCCAACCCGATCGGCTGCGTGTATTCCTTTTCCATCTTGCTCCTTTTCGGTTCGGCGACCGTCTGTCCGCCCGATCCACTCGGCGGCACGCCGGGCGGGCCGGCCGCTAAGCGATCGATATCATCGGTTTCCGTCATCGGTTGTGAATCGTGGCGTTCCGTTTGGCCCGGCGCGGTTACCGCCGCACAAAGGTGGCCCGCTCCAAGACTGCAGTCAGCGTGCTGCCATTGGCCGCGTTGCCCTGCGGCACGCAAAACGTGGCCGCTTCCGTAATGCGTTGCGATTCCTGGTGCTTCTCCCGTTGCCACGTGCGCAGGCTGTCTTGTTCGCGGGCCACTTCATCCAGGTTGGCCTGCACCCGGGCCAGGTACTGAGCGGTGATTCGCTCCAACTCGGATTGAATCCGAGTGTTCTCTTCCAACTTGGCGGCCTCAAACTCCTTAAGCCGCTGCTGCTGGTTATGTTCGTAATCGTTGAGCGCCTTCTGGCGCACCACGGCGTCCTGCAGCAAGTCCTCGACTTCCGCACCGGCCGCTTCCAAAGCCATCAGCAATGAGCAACGACGGGTTTCAGCCGACATTCCCGTCAGATGCGCGCTATTGACCATCTCCGCAACTTTCAGAATCCCGTAGGCCGCCCTGGGAGGCTTAACCGCAGCACTCGTATAGATCTGCTCGAACCCCAAATACTTAGCTGGCTCACGGGGATGAGCCGCCGCAAGAACGGTGGTTTTCGGTGGGGCCGGGTCCGATGCGGAGTCCGCAGTTTGAGCCGGTTGTTGGGCCGCCTGTTTCCTGGAAACTCCATTTTGCGGCACTGGCTCCTCGGCAAACGCGAGGGGAAACCATTTCTTCAGCATTAGAAACTCCTAAATAGATTCCCGTTGGTGTCAACCGGGTAGTAGCGCCCCGCGGGGATTTCTCTCAGGGATTCTGGGTTGGATCAGTTTTTGAGAAGATCTCTAAGGTTTTCGTCCTATCAAGCCGATCGATCCTGCAGCCATGGAAAGCGAGTCCGTCGAAGCCTGTTTTCGTCCTTGGATCAATAAGTTTGCCGATCACATCGCGGACGACCTCGTGCGCCTGCGGTTCCTGCAAGCAGTCGCGCCTCCCGGCGCCGCGCCCACGCCGGTTCGCAAACGATGGGGGCGCGCCTTGCGGTTCGCTTTGCCGCCGCTGGTGGCGCTGCCGTTCCTTTCGTTCGTGCTTCTGCGCGCCACGCCGGACGCCCGCCGGAATCCCGCGTCCTCACCCGCCCGCTACTCGGTCGCGCACGTGCCGCCGCCGGTCGCTGCCGGTGCTCCCGCGCCGGTGTGGCAGGTGGAACATGGACGGGACGCAGACTCGTACAGCAATGGCCTACGAATCGATAACCGCTTTGCAACGTCCAATCACACCCGCTCCTACCGGACCTTTCCTATCGACCCAAAAGGGTCGCCCGGGCACGGTTCCCAGCCGGTTGGTATCGTATTTCACACAACCGAGAGCCGCCAGGCTGCCTTCGTGGAGAAGCAGAATCGTGTGCTCCAACGGATCGGCCAATCCATGTTGGAATACGTACGCCAGGAGCGCGCCTACAACTTCGTGATCGACCGGTTCGGAAGAGTGTTTCGGATCGTGGTCGAGAGCGATGCCGCCAACCACGCCGGCCACTCGGTTTGGTCGGATGAGCGGTGGTTGTACCTGAACCTGAACGAGAGCTTTCTCGCGGTGTCCGTGGAAGCAGAAACCGAACCCGGCCAGCTCGAGCCGAGGATGAGCCCGGCCCAGATCCGCGCGGCGGCCATGTTAACGGAAATGCTGCGCAGCCGTTATGGCATATCGGCCGGCAATTGCGTAACGCACGGGCAAGTTTCGGTGAACCCGTCGAATCTGCGAATCGGTTATCACACCGACTGGGCATCCAGCTTTCCGTTCATTGGCATCGGGCTGCCCGATAACTACTCGCGGCCGCTACCCGCTTTGGTCCTGCTCGGGTTTGAAGCAGACCGGAGTTTCGACCAGGTGGCGGGTGCACGCATGGCCGGGGCGGTGGATCTATCGGAGCAGCAATTGCACGATCGGGCTCTAGCAGCAGGCCTGTCCATACGGGCGTATCGGAAGACGTTGCAGAACCGCTACCGGGCTTTGGCAGCGAGTCTGCATTCGCCTTCGGGCGCCAACATCGCGGACGAGTAACCCCATTCGGTGTTCGGGGTTGTACAGTGAGGGAAAATGTCGCCCTCTGATGAAACACCACCCGCGCGTTTGCTTGTTCGGACTGGTTAGGGTAAGGCTGGTGAACACTTCTGCGGCGTGTGCGGGGCCAACTGCCGTGAACAGCGCTTCACGGGAGTGATCCGGGGTGCCGAGCAAGGGCCCACAGCCGGTTGCCTCGTTGCATTCTCCGAGTGCGCGGCATCCGGAAACTGATGACCGTAGTTTGGGAGGCTTGGGAGGGCCCCCTTCATACAAGAGAAAACGGTTCTAAACTGGTAATGAGGTTGCTGGCCGCTTTTTGAAACCTCGGTGTTCCGGGGATGAGAAAGGGGACAATTATGGGACACGCCGCCTGTCTCCTGCTCCTGCTTCCGCTCTGGTCGGCCGGAGATTTCGCCCAAGAACTGAAAGATTCCATCTGCTTAAACGTGCGCGCTCTGGCGATTGACCCTCGGCAGCCGTCCATAGTCTACGCCGGAACACTGGAACGGGGTCTTCTCCGCAGTGACGATGGCGGAGCGAGTTGGAAGCCATTCGATCCAGGCCTTCAATCGCGGAGTATCTACGCCATGGCTTTCATGGATGGCGCTATTTCGGTTGTGACGGATGTAGGTGACTTTCAGATTTCCGATGGGAAGGCAGGCCGGCTTGATCGCGAACATTCGAGGTTGCGGGAGAGGCTGGAGATTCAGCGATTCAACCCGGAATTTGGCCAGCGATACCCCAGAGTTCTTGCGGGAGGTGCGGTCGTGAACAGTCAGACGGTCGACCCTTTCAACCCCGATACAGTTTATGCGGCAACCGACCGGGGGGTTTTCAAAAAGGCGGGGCAGGGGTGGGTGGGAGTCAATTCGGGGCTGCCCGGCTCGCGGATCTATGCGGTCGCCGCCGCTACGGCGAAGCCTGGCACATTTTATGCGCTTACGTCGCTTGGCATCTTTCAGACAACCGATCGGGCAGCGAGCTGGAGCGCGCTGGGTTCCTCAAGGCCTCCCGCATTTGTGGAGAGCCTGGCTATTGACCCTGCGACGCCTGGCACTCTCTATGCGGGAACCAATCACGGAGTTTTCAAGAGTACAGATGCGGGATCAAGCTGGGCGCCTGTGAATCGCGGCTTTGAGGCGCCTGCCGCGCTCGCGTTAGCCGTTGATCCGGCGAGGCCGGCCACCGTCTATGTCGGCACAGACGGCTGTGGCGCTTTCAAGAGTACCGACGGAGGTCTTTCCTGGGCAGCAGTCAATTCTGGTCTCACAGGAAAGGTCGTGGGAACACTTGCCATTGACCCGGCGAACCCAGCCACGGTTTACCTTGGAACCGGTGTCAAACTGCGGATGGGCCAAGGCGTTTTCAGGAGCCTGGATGGAGGCGCTGCCTGGCTCTCCGCGAGCAAAGGCCTTCCGGATTCCTTCGGGACGAACATCTTCGCCATGGCAGTGGCCGACTCCAGTCCGCCTGCGGTGTATGTTTCTTCGTTCGACTTATTCCGCAGTGTGGACGGAGGCGGCAGATGGATCAACATCAGCACGACCGATGCACGGATCCTTACTTATACCTCAGCCAAACACCGGTTCTCCTCGAATGTGCATTCGCTGGCTGTCGACCCGGCAAATCCGAACATCCAGTTTGCCGGCGCCGAGGGTGAGATTTACAAGACAGTGGACGGCGGCGCGAATTGGCGCGCTGTCCGAGTCGGCACGAACAACGTTTGGATCGAAGCGTTGGCGATTGACCCCGCCGAACCCGCCACTTTATTCGCGGTGACGGGCGCGACTCCCGAAGAACTCCCGGGCGGCACGATTCTCAAGAGCCTGGATGGGGGCACGACGTGGTCTGTGTCAAACCGGGGGTTGGAAAACGTCCGGTTCACCGCTCTAGCCATCGACCCGGCTGATCCGCTCACCGCCTACGCGGGCAGTATCGGCTCCGGTCTCTTTCAGACCGCCGATGGCGGGGCCAACTGGAGCTCCAACACTGGGTTGCAAGGACAGAATATTTTCGCGATTGCCGTCGCTCGCACGAACCCTACTGAAGTCTACGTGGGAACCAGCAACGGTTTGTTCAAAAGCAGGGATGGCGGCACGTCGTGGGCCGCACTCAGCGAGAGCCTCGCCGCCGCAATGGGGCTAGGGAGATGATACCTAGAGCAAGGCTCGTGCTCCTGACGAGTGTCCTTGCCGGCGTGCTTGCGTGCGCCGGATGCGCGCCTCCCATGCCAGTGATCCCCGCGCCGAACAAGACCATCGACTATCGGGGCGAGAGGCGCAAGCTGGACCTGCGCTTCCTCCAACCCGGAACCACCACGAGGGAAGATGTGCAGCGCGAACTCGCGTGGGCCGATACCGGGCTCAACCGGCCTTCGGTGTTTTGGGGGCGCTGGCAATCCTCGTCGTTCCTCGACCTCAATCGGTCGGTTGGCGAGCAGCGGATTCTCTGGAGAGGGCAGAACCTGCTGGTCGAGTTCGACAACTCCGGACACGTCATGCGCTACCAGACCTTTGGCGACAAAGCCCTCCTCGCGGCAATCAACGACTGGCTCTCGCGGGCTCCCCAGGCGGTTCACGAATCCGGGCCACAAACGGTCTTGGTTCGGCCCGGGCAGCCGGCAACCAGTATCGAGAGGGAGTTGCGGCTGGTCTTGGCAAAGGATTTCCTGACTCTCGAAGGCGCGCCGCCAGTTCCAGTACCACGTATTCGCAGATTGGTTTGCACCGGCTCGGGAGCCAACCCGGTCGACGTCCGGCTGTCGGTATACTTCGCCGAATCAACCGGCGCCGAAGGCAAGCTGAGGTTCGAGGCTCAGGTTTCCGACGTCGTGACTCTCACGGAGTTTCTGCGGTGGACGCAACCGGACGCGCTACACGATCGCGCACGGTAGCGTCATGCGCCATTCTGCGTGCTCGACGCGGCTTAGCGCGCCTCCGTCGGGACTGTCGGCCATCTCGTACAGGACCTCCACGAAGCGGTCGAGAGGCTAAGTCCTGTGGAGTCCGTTTATACCGGCCAATCCGTAGAGCCGTGCCCGCTACTCCACAGAAAGCAGTATTCTTTTTTCGTCTGACATTGAATGCACTGGGAGGGTGAAGGCCGGCTATCGGACTACACCTGGCAAGGAGAACCGGCGGCCTCGACCCGTCAGAAAAATAGGCAGAGATTGGCCGGTTAAGTCCGTCTCACGTCAAGTGGACGGAAAACCCCTGTTGCTCTCCCTCTGGCCCGGGCGCACCCTGTTCGGGAGTCGTTCCCATACGCACGAGTGTAGAACATACGCAAGATGGCTTACGGTTCGCTGGGGTGGAGTTGGTTCCGCCCACCGGTGTCCTGCACGATTGAAGGCCGCAAGGCGTCTTCGGTGCTAGGTTCCCCCAAAGTCGGCCAGCATCCGGCGACGGCATCCCAAGTTCACTTGGCGGTGAAAACGCCAATTGCTGACATGTGGAGCTCAAGACAGATTCTAGACCCATTGGTTTTCCGCCCGTATTTGCGGGAATATGTTAAAGGGCTGGGAACGGATGCCGTTTGTCTTTCGCATTCTACCGGTGTTTCTTCTCTTCATCGGTGGGCAGGTCTATTGGATTCTGAAGGTAAGGGCTTGGAGCGGCCGTTGGATTCAGGGCCGCGCCGCCCGCTGGGGTTCTGGCATCGCCGCGCTCGCGCTGTATCTACTGCTGTTTGCGGCGAACATCCTCTCGGCGCGTGATATTCATGAAGCGACTCGAATGACGTTGCGCGATGCGGTTGTGGTCGCGCCCTTCCGTTGGTGGATCTTCAGCTCGACGCTATCGTTCGCGGTTGTGGTGGTGATCTGGCTGTTGCGTCTGCCGGTAACGGGCGTGATCGCGGCAGTGCGCCTCGCTAAGCGTGCTCCAGCAGACCGCGACTTACCTTCACCGGCGCGCCGTCAGTTTCTCGATACTGCGACCACTGCGGTCGCCGCGATGCCGTTCCTCGGCGGCGCTTATGGACTTCTGTGGGGCCGCCTGAACCTGGAGATTACGCGCCAACCCATCCACCTCGCAAAGCTGCCGCGCGCATTCCACGGCTTCCGCATCGCCCAGCTCAGCGACATCCACGTCGGTCCGTTCATGACGGAAGACGAAATCCGCAAGTACGCCAATATCGCCAACAGCCTCAAGGTGGATATGGTCGCGCTCACGGGCGACTTTGTCACGTGGGACGCAGCGACCGAACAAGCCGTCGTCCGGGCACTCTCGGGTCTAAGAGCTTCCTATGGAGTGTACGGCTGTCTCGGCAATCACGACGCCTGGGCTGACGCGGAGGATTCCATCAGCGCGCTGTTCCGCGAGTGCGGAATCCATATCCTGCGTGGCGCTAACGTCCCGATTCAATCCGGCGGCGAGTCGTTCAATCTGTTAGGTATCGATTTCGCCAACTCGAGGGGAATGTCCGCCGGGGACGGACACATGTCGAGCCTGCACCTGGAGGGAATCGAGAAACTGATGGCTCCCGGCATGGCGAACATTCTGCTGAGCCACAATCCCGAAACATTCCCACGGGCGGCCGAACTGGGAATCGATTTGAGCCTTGCGGGTCACACCCACGGTGGACAACTGGCGCTCGAGTTCATCAGCCCCGAGATCGCTCCCACGCGCCTCGTCACGCCCTACGTGGCCGGCCGGTTCGAGCGCCCGGGCGGCCAGTTGTATGTGAACCGCGGCATCGGCACCATTGCCGCTCCGATGCGCGTCGGCGCGCCGCCGGAAATCACCGTCTACGAATTACTGCGGGCTTGAGACGCAGCCCGGGTAGTATTGATAGTTTCCGTTGTTGTCGTAATACCCCGGAGGATTGCAGGAGTTCGGAGCTACAGAGCCTTGGGCCGGCGGACCATAGCCCTGATACGGCGCGCCGTAAGCTGGCGGCGCCGGAGCCGCGTATCCAGGGTCTACATAACCCGGGCCGTAGTAATAGTCGGGACCATAGTAGTAGCCGGGGGCACCATAGTAATAACTGGGCGCGCCGTAATATCCAAAGCCCAAGCCCAGCCCGATACCGCCGCCATAGTAGCCGCGATAGCCGTAGCCTGGAGCGTAATAACCGCGTCCGCCGCGGTAGTATCCACCGCCGCCACTGTAGAAGCGTCCGCCGCCAACGAACCCCCGTCCGCCGCCGCCGAAGGCGTGTCCCCCACTGAAGCTATGGCCGCCGCCACCACTAAATCCGTGTCCACCCCCGCCGCCATGACCGCCCCGGGCCCAAATCGTACCGGGCGAGACTGCCAGCAGCAGACTCATCAAAAATACCGGCAACCCAATTCTGCGAAGCATAACGAGCCATCCTTTTCCTATTCCTAATTCATTGGATGCGGATCGACTGCCGTTGGTTTACGGACGGAAATGGACTAGGACGCTGTACAAAAGAGCACTAGCGTTGAAACTCGCGGTAGGATACGGCATGCGCACGGTTTCGTTCGCCGCCATCCTAGGATTATTCCAATCCGCCTTCGCCCTCTCTGCCGATAAACCCATTCCAGTAAAGGTGGTCGTGGTCACCATGTTCGAGCGCGGCGCGGATACCGGCGACATGCCGGGCGAACTCCAGTATTGGGTGGAGCGCAATCACCTCGATCGCGTGATTCCCTTCCCACAGGGCTTTCACGATCTCCGCATCAATCGCGACGGTGTGCTGGCGGTTCTCACCGGCGTCGGCACGGCCAAATCTGCGGCGGCCATCATGGCGCTGGGGATGGACCCGCGTTTCGATCTGACTAAAGCTTACTGGCTGGTGGCCGGCATTGCCGGCATCAATCCGGCTCGCGGCAGCCTCGGCACAGCGGCTTGGGCGGAGTGGGTGGTGGATGGCGATCTGGCCCGTGAAATCGATGCGCGTGAGATCCCGGCGGATTGGAACACCGGCTATTTGCCGCTGCGCGGATCGGTTCCATACGAACAGCCCCGTGATTCGAGTGAGGGCGAGGTCTATCATCTGGATGCGGGTCTGGTGGATTGGGCCTTCCACGTGACCGAGCACGTCCCACTGGCCGATTCGGAGGAAATGCGCGCCGCGCGGGAATCATACCGCGATGCCAGCGCGCGCCGGCCGCCGTTCGTGATGAAGGGCGACACGCTGTCTTCCGGAACCTTCTGGCACGGCCGGCTGCTGAATGAGTGGGCCGCCAATTGGGTCCAATACCACACCGGCGGCAGGGGCGATTTTGTTACTACCGGCATGGAAGACACGGGCACCTTGCAATCCTTGACTCTATTGGCCAAAGCGCACCGCGCCGACCTGAACCGCGTGCTCGTCCTGCGGACCGCCAGCAACTTCGATCAGCCGCCGGATGGTGTCAGCGCCGCCCAAAACCTGGCGCGTCTGAAGCTGGGCTTGGGATACACGGCCTATCTTCCCGCGCTCGAAGCGGCGTGGAAGGTCGGCAACACGGTGGTGGAGACCCTGCTGGAAAACTGGCCGAAGTATCGGAATGTCACTCCCGCGGGAACCCGGTAATCACTGTGGGGGCAGCCCTTCCGGGTGGGGGCAGCGCTTCCGCGCGGCGGCGGGCCAGAAGGCCCGGCCCCACTCACACCGACAGATCCGCGGTGGGATTGGTCACCAACGCTCCCGGCGTGCAGCCGAAGGTGCGTTTGAAAGCCGCGATGTAGGCGCTGACGCTGGAGTATCCCGCTTCGAGCGCAGCGTCGGTCACCGATTCCCCCTGGACCAGCACGCGCAGAGACTCCAGCAATCGCGCCTTTTGTCTCCACAGTCCGAAACGCAAGCCGGTCTCGACTCGAAACAGGCGCTCGAGCGTGCGAGACCCTACTCCGCATTGGCGTGCCAGCACATCGAGGGACATTTCGGCCGCCGGGTCTTTCAAGACACGCTCGGCCGCGGCGAGTGCGCGGGAGTCAACGGGCATTGGCAAAACCAGCGGCGTAATCGACGCCGCGTGGAGTTCATCCATCAACACATTCATTAGCCGGGTCTCGCTCTCAACGCGCGAATCGAGGGCCGTTAACTCGACCGTCCGCAGAATCAGCTCGCGCAAGAGAGGAGTGACCGAAATGACGCGGCACTCTGGAACACTCAAGGCCGGCGCCGGAAAGCTGGCCGGAAAGTAGAGGGACCGCATGGCCACTTCGCCCCACATGCGTATCGAATGGCAAATGCCCGACGGAATCAGCACGGCGCGCAAAGGCGGGACCATCCAAGTCATGCGGCCGGCGGAAACCGTCATGGCGCCCGTGGTCGCGTACAGGAGCTGATGCCAGGGGTGGCAGTGTGTGTCGATTACATAGCCGCTGCCATATGTCGTAGCCAACGACCGGGCCATAAGAAACGGCTCCTGTTCGGGGGTGAGTTTCCGGCGTTGGCGGCTTTGCGACATTTTTTGTCAATGTAGCGCAAGACGGCTGCGGCCTGCCGCCCGTATAATCCCGCTATGCCTAACAACCTTGGCCGCTTTGCAATCAACGCAGACGATGTCCCCCGCGCCCGTCGGTTTTACGAGGCGGTCTTCGGATGGAGTTTCGAGCCGTGGGGTCCGCCGAATTTTTACCTGATCGAGACCGGCGAAGAGCGCGTCCGTGCGGTGGGCGGGCTGTTGCAGGAACGCCGCGAGTTGGTGCCGGGCGCGAAGATGGTGGGCTTCGAGTGCACGATCGCGGTCGATAACATCGATCAGACCATTCGCGCCATTGAAGCGCACGGCGGCAAAATCGCGATGCCGAAATTTCAGATTCCGACCGTAGGGACCGGCGTTTATTTCTTCGATACGGAAGGAAACGTGGCGGGCGCGATGCAATACGAGCCGCAGTAGAGCCGCCAATGAGGGTGAAATCTGTGTGGGGTCGGGCCTTCCGGCCCGCCGCCGGGCTTCTGCCCGGCGTGCCGCGCGGAAGCGCGGCGGCAGCCCCGAAGGGCTGCCTCACGTGACTTTCGGCGGAACCATCCTCCAACTCAGCATCTCCCGCGGCGGCGTACCCAAGCGCGCCATCGCCGAAGCGGAGGTCACGCGCGGGGGAATT
This sequence comes from Bryobacteraceae bacterium, assembly GCA_035516375.1. Lineage (GTDB taxonomy): Bacteria > Acidobacteriota > Terriglobia > Bryobacterales > Bryobacteraceae > PSRJ01. The sequence continues at coordinate 3,892 of DATJAK010000052.1, read as the reverse complement.
GCCGGCGACGCGTGGCGTTATCCGTTTCATGGCGGTCCGCGCAAGGCGATCCTGCTCATCACCGCGGGGGGGATCGACCACCTTGCGAAGCAAGGCTTCGCGGTCTTTCCCGGCGCGCTCGGCGAGAACATTACCACGCGAGGAATCGATCGCCGCTGGTTGCGAATCGGACAACGCTACCGGCTCGGCGAGGTGGTCATCGAGCTTGCCCAGATTCGCTTCCCGTGCGACACGTTGAGCGTTTACGGCGCGGGCATCCAGGCAGCCGTGTATGACGCGCAGGTTCAAGCGAACGATCCGGCATCGCCGCGCTGGGGGTTGAGTGGTTTCTACGCCTCAGTCATCGAGCCTGGAACCCTCCGTGCCGGGGATTCGATTTCGCTGGTCAAGATGCAGTCACAACCGCTTTTCCCAACCGCTCGAAGCAGTTAACGGCAATCGCGTGGAGGCCCCTGCTACCCTGTCAGCAGATGTCTCCTCGTGCGCACGAGGCGTAGCATTTGAGTGGTGCTGTACTTCCGGAGGCCGTTAACGCCCCGCGGCGATCCCCTATTAGGCAGGACGCCGACGGAAGACCTTGGGATCGATCTCATAACACCCCGCGGTGAGCGGATAGCTCCGATCGCCGCCCCGCGGGATATCAGAGAGCCAGTGTTCGAAACGAGCGGAGATACGTAACGCCATCCAGCGATTCCAATGTCCCCGTAGAACCGGCTTAAACCATCGGGCGGCCGAAGACGCACGGCGATAAGTCCGCGGAGCATACTCCGAAGCCCGGCCGCCCCGCTACGCTTCTATTCATTCCTTCAGCCGGAGTGTCCACTGAAAGCGGCGGTTCTCTTCCAGCGCTTACGACAGCAGCCGTCCGCGGGGCATGCCACTTCTTACGCAGAAACGCCCATAACCTGCCCAGACTCTTTGCCTCGAAGACGTTGGTCACGCAGCCAACTAAATGCCTTCGCGTCCGATTCAGCCGATTCCGGATGGACGAAATAGGCGACATCCAGGCGTGGCGCGCTGATCTGTTCGGAGCCTGACCATTCGAGGCACGCCCATGAGATATGGCCGCTGAAAATGTGGTGGTCCCAGGGATAGGCGTGGTGTCTCGAAGGCTCACCGCCCTCGCGGACCTTCCTTAGAACTGCGTCATCGGAAGCGCCATTTCGATTCTTGAAATCGGTAAATTCCATGGCATCGATCTCGGCGCTTTGCGGATCCAGGAAATACGCAACATCGCGTCGCGGCGGCAGCGCGATCGGTCCGCCACATACTCTGCCCACGCCCGCGCATTCCAGGACCACCCATCGGATGGCATGTTGCCCGATCAGATGGTCGAACTCTAAGGCGACGTATTGCATAAGGCAAGGACTCCCTTCAAATGGCCATTTGGAGAATGTCGCAGGTTCTTGTAAGAAACAAGACGGGAGATGACCGGGGACGCACTTTGAAATAAGAAAATTATCACGAATGAAGTGACTACTCCGGACATAACCGGATGGACAGCCGCTAGAAACTTGACTGGCGATCAAAAGGCCCCGACGGCTCTCCGTGTCCGGCCGCTGCCGCAGCGCTTTTTCTGCGCCCTTTTTGACGCGATCCGGTGCCTGCGTTTTTCGCTTGCTAAAATGAAGTTCTCCCCATGCAAATTGAGAAAGTGTACGAGCCGCAGCGCTTCGAGCCACACTGGGCACAGTGGTGGATCGACTCTGGCATTTTTCAGGCGTCGAATCGTTCGACGGGGCGCGTATTCTCTCTTGTAATTCCTCCGCCGAACGTCACCGGGTCGCTGCACATCGGCCACATGCTCGAACACACGGAGATCGATGTCTCGATCCGGTGGCATCGCATGCTGGGCGAGAACACGCTGTGGCTGCCGGGAACCGATCATGCGGGCATCGCCACACAGATGGTGGTGGCGCGCAAGCTTGCCGAGGAAGGCATTAATTATCGAAGCCTGGGACGCGAGAAGTTCGAGGCGCGCGTTTGGGAATGGAAAGCGCAGTACGGGGACACCATTCAGAAGCAGATGGTGCGGCTGGGCGCGAGCTGCGATTGGAGCCGCTACCGTTTCACGCTAGACCCCGGTCTTTCCGCGGCGGTCCGCGAAGTGTTTGTGCGGTTATATGAGAAAGGCCTCATCTACCGCGGCGAGTACATGGTCAACTGGTGCCCGCACTGCCTCACGGCCATTTCCGATCTCGAAACCACGCATGCCGATGTGGCCGGCCACCTCTGGCACATCCGCTATCCGGTGAACGGCATGAAGGACCGCTTCCTGGTGGTGGCGACCACGCGTCCCGAGACGATGCTAGGCGATACGGCGGTGGCGGTCAACGCCAAGGATGCGCGCTATCTCGACCTGCACAACCGCACCGTGCAATTGCCGCTGGCCGATCGCGAGATCCCGATCATTCTCGACGACCTCGCCGACCCGGAGTTCGGCAGCGGCGCGGTGAAGGTGACGCCCGCTCACGATCCCAACGATTTCGAGGCCGGCCGCCGCCACAACCTGCCCAAGATCCAGGTGATCGACGATCATGGCCGCATGACGCCCAATGCCGGGCGCTACGCCGGGCTCGACCGGTTCGACGCCCGCAATCATGTGGTGGCGGATCTCCAAGCCGCGGGGCTGCTGGCTAAGACGGAAGACTACCCACTCAACGTGGGCAAATGCGCGCGCTGCGGCACGATTGTCGAGCCGCTGATTTCGACGCAGTGGTTCGTGCGCACCAAGCCGTTGGCCGAGAAGGCCATCGCGGTAGTGGAGTCAGGCCGCATCCAGTTCGTGCCCGCGAACTGGACGAAGACTTATTTCGAGTGGATGTACAACATCCGCGACTGGTGCATCTCGCGCCAGCTCTGGTGGGGTCACCGCATTCCCGCATGGCACTGCCAGGAATGCCGCGAGATCATTGTGGCGCGAGAGGCTCCCACCACCTGCCCCCGCTGCGGCGCGACGCATCTGGTGCAAGATCCTGATGTGCTCGACACGTGGTTCAGTTCCGGGTTATGGCCATTCTCGACAATGGGCTGGCCCGAAGCCACCGAGGATCTGGCCGCTTTCTACCCCACGTCGCTGCTCATCACCGGATTCGACATCCTGTTCTTCTGGGTGGCGCGCATGATCATGATGGGCATGGAATTCATGGGCGACGTGCCGTTCCGCCAGGTCTACATCCACGGCCTGGTGCGCGATGCCGAGCGGCAGAAGATGTCGAAGACGCGCGGCAATGTGGTGGACCCTCTGGAGGTGACCGAGAAGTATGGCACCGACGCCGTGCGCATGGCACTGCTGCAAGGCGCGGCGCCCGGCACCGACATCGTGCTCAGCGACGAGCGCATGGACAGCTCGCGCGCTTTTGCCAACAAGATCTGGAACGCGGCGCGGTTTCTGTTTATGAAGATGGAACTCTCGGGCGTCGAACCGTGGGTGCCCGAATCGCTCGAAGCCTTTCAGCCGGAGCCGGACACCGAAACGCTCGAAGTGCCGGTGGAAGATCGCTGGATTTTCAGCCGCCTGAACAGCGCTGTCGAGCAGGCCAATCGCGCCATCGAGCAATACCGCTATCACGAAGCCGCGCAGGTTCTGTGGCATTTCTTCTGGCATGAGTTCTGCGATTGGTACATCGAACTGAAAAAGATGCGCTTCCGCGAAAACACGGGGCTGAATGCGGACTGGCGCAACACTCTGGCTGCGTTTGAGACCGCTCTGCGGCTGCTGCACCCGGCCATGCCGTTTCTGACCGAGGAACTTTGGCAGCGCCTGGCAGGGGGGCGCAAGGACCGGCCGGTGTCGATCGCCCTGGCGGCTTACCCGCAGTACCGGCAGCAGGCAACCAACTACCATGCAGAGCGCGAGATCGAGATTCTGCAGGAAGTGGTGACCCTGGCG
>DATJAK010000051.1:0-26481 GCA_035516375.1 Bryobacteraceae bacterium | reverse complement strand
GGCATCCTGGGAGGCCGTGGCATAGCGTTCCGCGAAGACGCGCGCATCGCCAGTCGTATCCACAATCGGCTGCCACTGCTTCTCCTCGGAAGGCAGGTCGAGCATCAGGTGCAGGTTGACGCCCACAAAACGCGCTACATTTTCGGCGCGCTCGATGTAGCGGGCCATCCAGTAGAGCGAATCGGCCACGCGGCTCAAAAGGGGCTTGGTCGGGGTGGTCATGCCAGCACCCAGGTATCTTTACTGCCGCCGCCCTGCGATGAATTCACCACCAGCGAACCCTTGCGCAGCGCCACGCGCGTCAGGCCGCCGGGCAGCACATAGATTTCCTTGCCGTAAAGCACGTACGGGCGCAGATCGACATGCCGGCCTTCGAAGTGGTCTTCCACAATGGTGGGCACGCGGGAAAGGCCGAGCGTCGGCTGGGCGATGAAGTTGCGCGGGTTGGCTTCGATCTTAGCGGCGAATTCCTGACGTTGCGCCTCGGTGGAGTGCGGACCGACCAGCATGCCGTAACCGCCGGCTTCATTGGCGGACTTCACCACGAGTTTGTCCAAGTTGCTCAAGACGTGCTGCCGGTCCTGATCGCGCCAACACAGGTAGGTGGGAACGTTGGGAAGAATCGGTTCCTCGCCTTCATAGTAGCGGATCATATCGGGCACATACGCGTAGATCACCTTATCGTCGGCCACACCGTTTCCGGGCGCATTGGCCAACGCCACCTTGCCCGATTTGTAGGCCGACATCAGCCCCGGAACGCCGAGCAGCGAATCCGCGCGGAAAGCTTCCGGATCGAGGAAATCATCGTCAATGCGGCGGTATATGACGTCCACGCGCTCCAGGCCTTTGGTGGTGCGCATGAAGACGCCATCGCCATTCACGGCAAGATCGCGGCCTTCCACCAACTGCACGCCCATTTGCTGCGCCAGAAAGCTGTGCTCGAAGTAGGCGGAGTTGTAAATGCCGGGACTCAGCAACACCACCCGCGGCGCATCTACGTAGCGCGGAGCGATGGATTCCAGCATCTCCAGAAGGCGGCTCGGATATTCGTTCACCGGCCGCACCGCCAAGCCTTCGAAGACTTTTGGAAAGATGCGCTTAAGCACCTCGCGGTTTTCGAGCACATACGACACACCGGAAGGAACGCGCAGGTTGTCTTCGAGCACGTAATACTGGCCGTCGCGATCGCGAACCAGATCCGTCCCCGTGATGTGGCACCACACGCGGCGCGGCGGATCGAGGCCCTGGCATTGCGGACGGAATGAGGCTGCCGTGAGGATGACTTCGCGCGGGATGACGGAGTCTTTCAGGATCTTCTGATCGTGGTAAATGTCATCAATGAATTCGTTCAACGCGTGGATGCGCTGGCACAAGCCCCGCTCCAGGCGTTCCCATTCGCCGGCCGGAAGGATGCGCGGTACCAGGTCGAACGGGAAAATGCGTTCGGTGCCTTCCTTTTCGCCGTATACGTTGAAGGTGATGCCCATCTGCAGCAGAAGCCGGTCGACGGAGCGCTGGTAGCGCAACAACTGGCCGTCGGAAAGGCCTTCGATGGTGTCGATCAGCAACTGGGCGTGGGTGCGCGGACGGCCTCCTGCTTCGAAAAGTTCGTCGTAAAACTCGCCCGTTTGGTAGGAGGTAAACCGCACACAGACCTCTCCTGAGGTTGATCTAAAAATTGTCAAACAGGCGGCGGAGTGGTTGCAAACAAAAAGATTTTATGGGTGCGATCAAGGCTTTGTGCAAGTCTGTACATTCAGGGCAGCGCACGGCGCTGTCCCACCAGTTGCGCGGCTCCCGGAACGGAGCGCAGCCACAGCGGACGCCGCACGGAAAGCTTGGCCGCGCGCAGCCACCCCTGAACTTCAGCTACCGACCAGGTGCCGGACGTGCTGGTCAGGGCAAAGAACAGATTCAAGACCTGAGCCACCTGATCGCCGCTGTTGGGTGAGTGTGGGCGGATCAGATCCTGGATCACCAACAGCCCACCGGGCACGAGCGCTCGCGCCGCGCGGGCCATCAGATCGTGGTTCTGTGGATCGGTGAAGTGGTGCACCAGGTTGGAGAGAAGGATCAGGTCGTAAGCGTTTTCGCCGAGGTCATCGGCAAGGGCGTCACCGGCCTGATGCCGGATGCGATCGCCCATACCCTCGCCCGCCAGGATCGGCGCCGCATGTTCAATCGCTGCGGGAAGGTCGAGAATGGTCGCGCTCAATTGCGAGTACTTGCTGCAAAAAGCAACCGCGTAGAACCCGTGGGACCCGCCGATATCGAGCATGCGCCTGGCGTCGGTCGCCAGCGGCAATCGCCCAACCACTTCCGCGGCACTCAGCGCAGCCAACGAGCGCATGGCCCGCTGATACCGAGACCAAGCGTCACCAGACTGGCCGCTGTGAATATCGAGAGCCACGCCGTTGCGAAGAAAGCCCTCCATCCCGGAAAGCATTTCCCATACATCGCGAACGTGCGGCATGTAGTCGAACAAAGACCAGGTGTTCTGCGCAGCCAGCCACTTGCGCGACTTGGAGGTCAATTCGAACCGCTCGCGCCGGTATTTTAAGTAGTCGGCGGACACCAAAGCGCCCAGCAGCGCCTCGGTTGCGCGCGGATCCAATTGGCATTTCTTCGCAATTTCGAGGGCGCTACAGGGACGCTCATACAAACACGAGAAGACGCCGAGTTCCGTAGCCACTATGATCGCGCGCGCCGATACTATGACCAGTTGCGTCTCGATCAAAGGCAGGGGCACCAGACTGAACAGGAGCGCCATGCGGTCCGTGAGGGTATCCGGTTTGATGGTCAGTTTCAAGTTTTTTGGGCGGGCAAACGCACTCTCAGTGCGTCATGGCGTAGATCACATAGTTGACGCCCATGCGAATCCCGAGGCCCGAGAACTTTTCCGGGTAAGCCGGCGAATCGGCCCACTCCCAGGAATCGCCCGTGTCCTGGTTGATGTTGGCAACCACCATCACTCTGCCTTTGTCGTCGTAAACGGCGAGCCAGTGGCCCACCGTTCCGCCCTTCTTGGAACCCTCTCTCAGGTGCTCCCAGCCAGGGATCACGAAGCGGTCGTTGAGATCGAAGACGGTGTGGAAGATGGGATCATCGTTGGCGATCTCTACAATCGGGCGATCGGGAAACGCGAAATGAACCCGCCGTTCGAACTCGGCCCGCTCCTCGGTGCCGTGGATATCGTCGGCAAAAAAGAAGCCGCCACGCAGCAGGTGCTCGCGCAGCAGATTGGCTTCTTCCTGGGTCAGTCCCCATTCACCTGCCTGAACCGCGTACAGCCACGGAAAATCATAGGAGTCGTGATCTTCCAACAAGACAGCCTGCTCGACGGATCGCGCGTGGATGCGGCTCAACCGTCGCAGAGCCTGAACGAAATGCCGATCGGCGCGCGGGTAGTCCTGGGTCCAGAGCGTGAACCCCTGCCGGAAGTCGCCATCGAAGCGGCCGCGGTAGCCATCGAGCGGTCCGCCAGGGAACATCAGCCGGGCAAACACCCACTCGGTCTTTTCGGCGTAATCGGGCGGCAGCGGAAAATCGTTGTACTCCACCGCCGGATATTCGTGGAAGGGATGCTGGAACGCAAATAGCCCGCCAAGAAACGCCAGACCGCAACCGAGAATGGCCAGTGCCCGCCCGAGGCGCATACGTCCGTACATCCTGAGAATAGCACCGCCGGCCGGCGCGCCACCGCGCGATAATCGGGCGCATGGCCACCCTTGGACTGATTGAATACCAGGATGCAAGCCCCGAAGTGCGGGCAGTTTACGACGACATCATGGCCACCCGCCAGACCGACTGGATTAACAATTTCTGGAAAGCGCTGGCGCACGATCCCGTGACGCTGCGGCGAACCTGGCAGAGCGCGAAAGAGGTTATGGCTCCCGGCGCGCTCGATGCGGTTACGAAGGAGATGATTTACCTGGCGGTGAGCGCGAGCAACCAGTGCGGCTACTGCATCGCCTCGCATACGGCCGGGGCGAGGAAAGCGGGGATGACCGATCGGATGCTGGCCGAGCTGATGGCAGTGGTCGGGATGGCGAATGAAACCAACCGCCTGGCGAGCGGATATCAGGTGGAGATTGACGAGCGGTTCCGGAGCTAGGGTTGGCAGACGGCAAAAGGCGACCGTCGTCCTACCGAGTTACAGTTTCAAGCGCAGGTAGATGGCGCCCGGTGTCGGAGGGTCGGAGTACGGGTCGGTCCGCTCGAAGCCGCGCTGCTCATACATAGCCAAAGCCGTTTTCATCGCCGGCATCGTGTCGCAAACGAGTTCGCGATAACCGGCGGCGCGGGCCTCCGCAATGATCCATTCGACGAGCGCGTGGCCAATGCGGTGGCGGCGGAATTCCGGCCGGACATACAGGCGCTTCATTTCCCCGCGCCGCGTGTCGACGGGCCGTAAAGCGATGCATCCGGCGATGGATCCATCGATGACTGCAAGCCCCAGACGGCCCCGCGGCGGGGCGTACGCGCCGGGGAGATCGGCCACTTCCTCGCCGAAGTTTTGAAAGCAGGGCGTAAAGCCGAAGGCGTTCCAGTACTCTTCGAAGAGCCGGCGGACTTCCTCGATTTGCTCGCGCGCTTCGGCCGCGAGGATCTGCATGTCTAATTGTGAACCGGCGCCATGAAAACAGAAAAGTCATACTCGCCGGCGATATTGTCGCTGCATCGTATGTAAGCGGATCCTACGCCAGTGTCAGGGTCGATGTCCGAGACTTGCGAGGGAAGCTGTAGATCCACCTGGTAGACGCCAGCAAAGCCGGGAGCCATTCCGGCAAACAGGATCGGGTATGGCAGTTCGGAGAAATCAAAGCAATTCGGGCTTTGCGAAATCTCCAGGCGGTCCAGCGGCGCGGGTACGCCACTAGAAAGCGGCGGCGAAACCGGTCCCAACCCCGTGAAGTAAACGTGAACCACTTCGCTGGGATGAGCGGGATTCTGTCCAGTTACCAGCGCGGAGAAATCGCTGTGGGCCACTACGGCGTCGTCGGTTGGCGGTAAAATCGCCGGCTGCGGCGAGAATGGGACAACGTTGATCGATAGCGCCGGCTGGGTGAACGGCGAATCGTTCGGATACAAACTCACCTCCCAGGTGCCGGGCGGGATCCCGAATGAAATTTGATACAGGATCTGGTTCGGCGTCACATTGGCGAGCCTTCCGCGGGTGCTGCCCAGCAACACGCTCTCCCAGTCGTTCGGTTCCAGAACGAATTCGGGAAGCGGAAACGGTAGCGTCGACGATGCGCTGCTCAGGCCACTGCCATACAGCCAGTTCAGCGAGCCCGGCACGGCGGCTCCAAAAATGTTGGTGATCAACGGCGTCCGCGGGATCACCTCCTGCGCGCTCCCAGAGGCGACGTCCAATCGCACCATGCGGCCGCCCGCGGTGGCCACCCAGATGGTGCTGCCATCGCCGGAAACGACGGCTTCATTCACTCCGTCGGGCGTGACTGGCAAAGGAACCTCCGCCTGCAGTTTCCGGTCGTACAGGACCACTTGCGAGTTGCGCAGGTAGCAGACGAGGCGCCCGTCGTCGGAAATCGAAGCATCGTAACCCGAGGTGGAACTTTGATCGAGCACCGTTGACGTGCCGGAGGCTACGTCATAGAGGAATAGCGTGAAGGGCTCGCCATAGAAGAGATTACTCTCCACCGCGATCACCGCCGCGTTATCGCTTAGAACACTCCGGCCAAGATTGGTTTTATAAGAAAGAGTGGTCGTCCCCTTTGGACTCCAAAGAGCAGGCGTGGTGTTCAGGAGCACCAGCACCGTGCCACCGCTCGCCAACGGCCGGCCTTCGAGGATTTGACCGGGCACGGCGGTCCGGGTCCCCGTGGAAAGGTCGATGAGTGCCGGTACCGGATCGCTCGGGACGATAATGCCGGTCGAATCGTAGCGCAAGGCATAGCGGCCATCCCGGCTCAGGCGCGTACGGCCCGAATACACGGTTTCCGTGCCGCCCGCCAGCACATGGCTCACATACCGTTCGAAGAAGACGCAGGCACTCCCGCCTACACAGGTCCGGCTCGCCACGTAACTGAAAACGGCGCCATCGGCGCTGAGATCCGGCTCAATCGCCAGGTAGAAGTTACTGAAGTTAGGAAGGTCGGTCGGACCGGTGCGCTCGATCTGGACTATGGGGCGGATGCCGGCGGAATCAATTCGGAAGATCTTCTGGTACGGCTGCTCTGTGTCACCGCGCAGGTTCAGCGGTGAACTGAAATACAGGATGTTGCCGTCGCGGGTAGTGGTCAGGTCGCTGAACTGGTTGTTCGGAAGATATTGGCCCAAGAGCGGGGTCGCGAAAAGGAACCACGCATATCTCATACAGCCGTCTGGCTGGATAACACGATATCCTTACCTGATTCTACTGAAATGGGTACCGAGACGGGTAAGCCCACCGGCTGAAAGCTAAACCACTGCGCCAGGTCCTGATCGGAAACCGTTCTCCGCGAAAGGACCGTTCGCCGGCGGCTCACGGCATTGCGCAAGCAGCGGGCGAGGTGCCAGAACGCGCACAGCGAGGCCGGTTCCACCAGCAGACATCCGCCGATGACTACGGCGTCTCGCATCGTCATGGGCAACCAGTAGCGGCGCCACAAGCCGGATGTCAGATTCTTGATGCGCAGCAGGAAGCGATTCTTCACCGAATGCATGTTGATGGTCGCCGGAAGCGACCGGCGGTTTTGCGGGGAAACCGTCCGCACATGGCAGGCCACGGCGTCCGGCGTGTAAATGCAGCGCCACCCGAGCAACTGCGCGCGCCACGCAACATCGGCGTCTTCGCGATAGCTGAAGAAGTCCGAATCGAAAAATTCACCGTCGATCGAAATATCTTCGATCATGGCGCGGCGATAGAGTGCTGCGGCGCCGCTCGCGCCGAAGACATATTCCGTTTTTTGGTACTGGCCTCTATCCGGTTCGTGCCATCCCCGGTCGAAGTGGCGCATCGCCGGCGTGACATAGATGCCGGTGGAATCGAGGAGCGGCTCGGCCAGGGGTTCAAAGCCAGGGCCGATGGAAAGAAGCTTGCCGCAGATCGCTCCGGCGCGTGAATCGAGTTCGGCCGCTTCCAGCATCTTGGACAGAAACCCGGGCGTGAGCAAAGCGTCCGGGTTCAAAGCGAGAATCCAAGACGCCGGGGACGCGCGGATGGCACGGTTCTGCGCCGACGCGAAGCCTTCGTTACGGCTGTTGCGGATCAAGCGGATTCGGCCGCGAAACTCGGCCAGCGTCTTCAGAGTGCCGTCGGTCGACGCGTTATCCACCACCACCACGTCGGGGTGGACTCCCTCCTGGTTCCACACCGCTTCCAGGCAGCGGCGGATATACCGTTGGCTGTTATAGGTGACAATGGAGACGCACACCCGAGGTTCGGCCATATCATCCCAAAGACCGGGGGACTGGCGGTTCCACTACACTCGCGGAAAAATTCACAGAAATCCGTCGCCGGCTGTAGTGAAATGCACGTTACGGGCGTCTTTGAGTCGGAGTGATGTTGCCGCTGTCCATTGAGGGAGATCTGTTGGGGTCCTGGCGCCAAGTACGCGCGACCGCCAGACTCCACGAGCAGGTGACGCGTTTGTTCGAGGACGCGCGCGAGGACGTGTACCGCTACCTGCTGACCCTGGGAGTGTATCCTCCACAAGCGCAGGAAGCCACGCAGGAGGTTTTCCTGCGGCTGTACACCGCGCTGCGCAAGGGTGAGGAGATTCGCAAACCGCGGGCCTGGATTTTCCGGGTAGCGCACAACCTGGGCATCGACATCCGCACGCGGCAGGATACGGAGTTACCATACGCGCCGGAGCTGGATTTCCGGCACGCCGGGCATCGGGCCAATCCGGAACAGCAGTTGGCGGAGCGCGAGCGGACCATCCGATTCCACCGCGCCATGGAAGGGCTTTCCGATCAGCAGCGCCGCTGCCTGTTCCTGCGGCTGGAAGGATTGCGCTACTCCGAAATTGCCGATGCACTGGGCATCAGCGCTTCGGCGGTGGGCGAGTTCTTACGGCGCGCCATCGAGCGGCTGCGGAGGACGTCATGAGCCCGGACGTCCGTCATACCGAGAGCGACCTGCTGTTGCAGTTCCTGGACGGGGAACTTTCGCGACGCAAAGCGCGTCAGGTGCGCCAACACGTGGAAGCGTGCTGGCAATGCCGCGCCAAACTGGCCGAACTGCACCGGCTGGTGACGGAATGCGTTCGGTATCGCAATGAAGTGGCGGATGCCACTCCGCCGCCGCCCAAAGCCTGGGCGGACCTGTCGCTGGAATTGAATCGGCTGGACGACTCTGCGCCGCGTATTTCCTTCTTTCGCCGAAACGCAATTCGCTGGGCGCTTTTGGGCGCAGGCGCCGCTTCTCTGGTGGCGGCTACATTGGCGCTGCGGGTGATCGATTTCCACAGCGGCTCCGAGCGATCGACGCCGGAAGTAACAACCCCGGCGCCGCGAAAGGTGTTACCCGAGCAACCAGTTTCTCCCGCGGGCACGATCCCCCGAGCGGACGGCACGACGCCGTCCGTTTCGGGCCGTGCGTCAACGCCCGAGACGATTGCGGAAGCGCCACCAGCTAGCGTGGCTGATGAGTTGCAAGCCGTGGCCGCTTTGCACCGCTTAGGCGCCGATTTGGGGGAACCGGTGGAGGTGGTTCTGAATGGAGGGCACGTAGTAATTGGCGGCACGGGAGTTGCGCCAGAGTTGCAACGCCAGATTCGCGACGCTTTCGTAGGGGCCCCGCATGTAGTTTTACAGTTCTCCGCGCCCGCCGTCACTCCACCGGCCGCGGCCGAACCTCCGGCCAGCGACGCCGCGCCCAAGCCTCCGACACCGGGTGCACCCAATCCGCTCGAGGCGCAAGCCGGCGGGCGCACCCAGTTGGAACGATTGACGGCACAACTGCTGGACCACGACGAAGCCGCCATGTCCCGCGTGTATGCGCTGCGTCGGCTGGCGCAGCAGTTTCCACCGGAGGCGGAGCGCCAGTTGAGCCCCGAAGATCAGCGATTGCTGAAAGACTTGGGCCGGCAGCACGTGGAGGCGCTCTCGGTGGAGATGGCGGCGATCAGTGGTCTGGCTTCCCCGTTGCTCGCACCGGCTGGAGCCTCCCCGCGAGCGGCCAGTCCAGTGGCATCATGGCAAATCGCAACACAAAGCCTGTTAGTCTCAGCCCGGCGGGTGGAAACCTTATTGCCGGCGTGGCTGGGAGTGACGGCGCGCGACAACGCCGCGGATTTACCTGAGCAACTTTCCTCAGCTCTGGCGCAGCTTCAGGCAGACATGCAACAATGTGAACGACTCCTTAAGCCATAGAGACCCTCGATGAACCCCGCGCGGTTCGTTTCGCTCATCGCGATCAGTTTGATGTGCGGAGCGGTTGCGGCTTCGCCCAATCCCGGTTACGTCTATGGGCGCGTGATAGACCCTTCGGGCGCAGCCGTGGAAGGCGCCCGGATTGCGATCGTCAACGAAGACAACGGCTTTCGCTACGGCATGTTTTCGCAAGCCGACGGCAGCTATACCGCCGCTGTGATGGCAGGCGATTACAAAATCACGGTGCGCAAGGAAGGCTTCCGCACCATGATCCGTTTCCACGTGCACCTGGATACGGCTGCGCCGGCGCGCGCCGATTTTGCGTTGTCGCTGGGAAGCGTCCTGGAAACGATCACGGTGGAGGGCGCGTCCCCAACGCTCAACCGGGAAGCCGCCGCCGTGGCCACGAAACTCGACAAGGAAGATATCGACCGGCTGCCGGTGAACGGCCGCGGCATCCTCGGATTGATCGAAATGGAGCCGGGGACTAACGTCGTGCCCGCTACGCGCGGAGACGCCGGCCAATTCGTGGCGGGCGGGCAGCGCGCCAACACCAACTACTTCACCGTGGATGGCGTTTCGGCGAACAACGGTGTTACCGCCGGCGGGCTGCCGGCGCAGGCTACAGGCGGCGCCTTGCCGGTGATGAGCGCGTTTGGGAGTCTTGATGCGCTCGTCTCGCTCGACGCCGTGCAGGAATTCCGCATACAGAGTTCGAGCAGCCCTTCGTCGTTTGGGAGATTGCCGGGAGCCAACATCTCGGTGGTGAGCCGCTCCGGAACGGACGAGTTTCGCGGCGCTGCCTCGTTTGGTTTTCGCAACGAACTGCTGAGCGCCAACGATTGGATTGCGAATCGCGATGGCGATCCGCGCGCCGCTGCGCGAGAGCAGAACGCCAGCGGAAACTTCGGCGGGCCGCTGTGGCGCCATCGGACATTCTTCTTCCTTTCGTACGAGCATATGGCGCTGGACCAGCCGTTTGCCTGGGTGCAGGCAGTGCCTTCACTCCAGGCTCAGAGCGTGGCGCCCGCCTGGGCGCAGCCAGCGCTGAACCTTTTCCCCGATCCGAACGGTGCTCCGCTGGCGAACGGTCTGGGCGAATGGACTGGCCAGGGTTCCCGCCCCGCGATGCTTAATGCCGCGAGCCTGCGCCTGGATCACGCGTTGACTAATCGCATCACCCTGTTCGGCCGATTCAGCGAGTCGCCTTCCACCAACGAATTCGGCATCACGCAACTCAACCACCTCAACTTCCGCTCGTGGAGCGGCACCATGGGATTCAACCTGCGCGCGGGCCCGGATACGGTCGTCGATGTCAGGTTGAACCAATCGGATTCTTCGGCGCGATCCGACTGGAGCGGCAATACCGGATGCGAGCTGCTGCCCGTGGCCGCACAGTGGTTTCCGCCTCCCACCTGCAATCTGCTCGTGCGTTTCCTGATCGATGGCGTGGGCCAGGTGGCCTCCGGACCGGAAGGCTATTGGCGGCAGCGACAGTTTCAATTCGTGCAGTCGGTGGGTTGGAAGATGGGCCCGCTCTCGCCGCGACTGGGAACCGACTATCGCCGGATTGTGCCGGAGCGCCTGGATTCGGGCGGCACGCTCAGTTTGATCGCCGATAATTTACCCGCGCTCGATGACGGAAACATCTGGATCGGCCGGTCGCCGGCGCTAAATGGCTCGGAACCTTTTCGGGAGGTGTCTATCTGGGCGCAGGACACCTGGCAACTGAGCAAGCACTTTACGCTCAGCACGGGCCTGCGCTGGGAGTTCAGCCCGGCTCCGAAATCCCCCGGTCTGTTTCTCGATTCCACCGGAGCGATTGAACAGGAGACGCGTCCGCTGTGGCCGTCACCCTACGGCCACTTTGCTCCACGTATCGGAATGGCGTTCAGCCCTGGCCGCACCGGGCGCATCGTACTCCGCGCCGGAGCGGGCCTTTACTACGATTCCAGCCTCAGCATCGCCACGGATGCCATCAATAGCGGTCCTCTCAGCATCGGTTCCTTCACCAGCCCACGAAACGGCCTCTTTTCCACGCAGTTGACCTATGGATTCCTGCCGAATCTGCAAATCCCGCGCGTGACACAGTGGAACGCGACAGTAGAACATGCGCTGACCGCGCACGACACTATCTCCGCCGGCTATGTGGGCTCGGCAGGCCACGATTTGATTCGCCGCGAACTGGGCGGGCCGGGAAGCTCGCCCACATCGTGGTTTGCGTTGACTACCAATCACGGCGCTTCCCAATATCAGGCG
The DNA here is from genome assembly GCA_035516375.1 of Bryobacteraceae bacterium. Lineage (GTDB taxonomy): Bacteria > Acidobacteriota > Terriglobia > Bryobacterales > Bryobacteraceae > PSRJ01. The sequence continues at coordinate 14,901 of DATJAK010000051.1, read as the reverse complement.
TTTGTGGCGCAGTACCGGCGGCGCATGGCACGCGGATTCGAAGGCCTGGTTTCCTATGCGTGGGCTCATTCGCTCGACAACGATTCAAGCGACGCGTTCCTGGTCTGGTCCGGCAGCAACTCAAGCGATTGGGGCTCATCCGATTTCGATGTGCGCCATTCGCTGACCGCATCGCTCAGCTACGCCTTGCCAGGAGTGGCGAAGGGATGGACGCTCGATGGCATCTTTCGAGCGCGCAGCGGTTTTCCGATCACTGTTTTGGACACCGACCAATACACTGGAATCACTTTCACCAACGCGTTCCGTCCGGATCTTTTGCCCGGCGTGCCCGTATGGGTCGCGGACTCCGGCGCGCCCGGAGGCCGAGCGCTGAACCCGCTGGCGTTTCTTTCGGCGGGAGCGCAGCAAGGCAGCCTGGGCCGCAATGCGATTACGGGATTTGGGATGTCGCAGATCGATCTGGCGCTGCGCCGCGAATTCCGCATAGCCGAGCGGTATGCGATCGATTTTCGCGTGGAGGCATTCAACGCGTTGAATCACCCCAACTTCGCGGACCCGGTGAAGTATCTGAACAGCCCGTTTTTCGGGCAATCCACATCGATGCTGAATATGATGTTGGGGACGGGGAGTCCAGGCAGCGGGCTGGCGCCGTTGCTGCAGAATGGCGGGGCGAGGTCTTTAGAGTTGGTGCTGCGGTTCCGGTTTTGAGCGGTTTACTTTCCGAGATAGTAATGTACTGCAGGCGTGACTACTAGCGACAACACCATCGACGCCAGGATTCCGCCGATCACCGCAATCGCCAGCGGCTGCAGCATCTGCGAGCCGGCGCCGAGCGCCAGCGCCAGCGGGATCATGCCGGCTACCGTGGCCAGGGCCGTCATCATGATCGGTCGCAAGCGGCGTTCGCCGGCGCGGATCATGCTTTCCTCCGCGGGTAGGCCTTCGGCGCGGAACTTCTGATCGGCGTCCAACAACAGAATTCCGTTCTTGGCCACGATCCCGATCACCATGATCAGGCCCATAAAGGAAGAAAGGTTGAAGGTCTTGCCGGTCAGTAACAAGGCAACAAAGACGCCGCAGGTGGACAACAGCGCGGACGAAATCACCGCGATCGGCGCAGAGAAGCCGCCGAATTCGAATAGCAGCACGATGAAGACCAGCACGATCGCCAGCAGCAGCACAAACGCAAAATCGCGGAACGAATTCTGCTGCTCTTCGTATTGCCCGCCGTATGCCACCCGGATGGTCGGCGGCATCTGCAGATCGGCAACGGCCTGCTGCACGCGCCGGATTCCGTCGCCAAGGTTCACGCCTTCCAGGCGGCCGGTGACGGTTGCATCGCGCTGCAGATTCTCGCGCCGGATTTCGGTTTGTCCGGGAAGGTCGGTGACCGTTGCCAGCGCTCCGAGGTTGGCGGTCCGCCCCATCGCGCTGACTAGAGGCGTATTGCGAATTGCCTCCATCGAGGCGCGGGTGGCCTCGGGAAAGCGCACGCGAATGGTATAGGCCCGGTCGTTCAAAACGACGGGGTTTGGAGCCGGCTCGCCCTGTAGAATGGCGCTGGCATCCAGTTCCACTTCCTGCGGCGAAAAGCCGGCGCGCGCCGATGCCACCGGATCCACCTGAAAAAGAGTAGCCGGACCGCTGATGGTGTTTTCGATTCCGTTCAGCACATCGACGACGCCCGGAACCTTCTTGATGGCATCGCCCACTTGCGGCGCCCAATCGCGCAGGGTTTGCGGATCCTGCGCGAAGAGTTTGATGGCGATGGGCTCGGGCGCGCTGGTGAGGTCGCCAATCATGTCTTGCAGGAGTTGGACAAACTCAACGTCGAGAGTCGGCTCGGCTTTCCTCACTTGCGCCCGCACGTCTTCAATCACTTCTTCGCCGCTGCGATGGCGTTGGCGCTTCAACTTGACGGAGATGTCGCCCCGGTTGGCTTCAGTCACAGCGGCGAGGCCCAGTTCCAAGCCTGTGCGCCGCGCCGTGCTAGCCACCTCCGGCACTGACCGGAGGATTTGTTCGACATGCTTGATGACGCGATTGGTTTCCTCGAGCGAAGATCCCGCTGGCGTCAAATAGTCCACAATGAAGCCGCCTTCGTCCATGGCGGGCAGCAGGTCGGATCCGATCGCGTTGTAGCAGAAATACGATCCGGCAATCAGGCCGACCGCGAAGAAAGCCAGAAGGATGGGGTGTTCCAGGGTGAAGCGCAGAGTGGGTTCGTAGATGCGCATCAAACGCGAGGGCGCCGCGGCCTGCTCCGTGTGTTGCCCGCGTCCTCGGCTGCGGATCAAATAGTGACTCAGTGTGGGAGTCCACGTCAGCGCCAGCGCCAAGGACGTCAGCAGCGCGATCCCGACCGTAACCGCTAGCGCCCGGAAGAAGGTACCGTCCACACCGGTAATCGAAATGAGCGGCAGAAACACCACGATTGGTGTGATGGTGGACCCGATCAACGGAACGCGGATCTCGCGGAGCGCGCTGCGAATGGCCTGCGCGCGAGTCTGCCCGGAATCGCGGTGCAGCACGATGTTTTCCACTACCACGATGGCATCGTCGATGACCAACCCGACGGCCGCGGCCAAACCACCTAGCGTCATGAGATTGAAGCTCTGGCCCAAAACGCGCAGGCCAATAAATGTCACAGCAATGGTAGCCGGAATCACGAGGCCGGCAACCAGTGAGGTGCCCCAGTCGCGTAGGAACACCACCATGATCAGCGATGCCAGGATGAGGCCGATCAGGATCGCATCGCGCACGCTCTTGATGGAATCATTGACAATTTCCGACTGGTCGTAAAACGCATTGAGCTCGACGCCCTTAGGCAACGTGCGGCGCAGGTTTTCGATCTCCTGGTGGACAGCGTCCGCCACCACGACTGTATTGCCATCCGGCTGGCGGAAAATATTGAGCAGCACGGCCGGCTTGGTGTTGGCGGTGACCACCGTATATACCGGCATCACCGACGGGCTCACACTGGCGACATCGCCGATGCGGACGGGCGTGCCCGCGGGCGTCGTCTTCACTGCGATATTGGCAATCTGGTCGGGCGTGCGGGCCTGGCCGCTCACCAGGCTGAGCACGAGTTGGTGATTGTTGGCAATCAGCCCGGGCGAATCGATCATGTTGCTGCGGCCGATAGCGTCGAGAATGTTGGGGATCGTGGTAGCCGTCTGGATGAGCTTGGCGGGGTCCGGCTGCACTTGAAACTCCGGCTGCTGTCCGCCTTGCACCACCAAAGTAGACACTCCCGGCATCCGATTCAATCGGGGCTTGAGCTCGTAGTTGGCTAGTTCCCAAATTCGTGTCTGCGGCACCGTATCGGAGGTGAGGCTATAGCCCATGATGGGAAACGCCGCAAACGTCAGGCGCTGCGCATTTACCTTAACCGTAGACGGGAGCGACGGCAGCGTACGCGCGATGGCCGCGTTCACCAAGTCGAGCGTGCGATACATATCCACTTTCCACGAAAAGAACAGGTCGATTTCCACAGTTCCCCGGCTGGTGATGGACCAAACCCGTTCCAACCCTTGCACCGAATTCAAAGCTTCTTCGAGCGGACGCGTGACGGTGACGAGCATTTGATCGATGGGAGCCACGCCGTTGTCGACCGCCATCACGATACGCGGAAAGTTCGTTTCGGGGAAAACAGCTATCGGGATCGTGAGCGCGAGATAAATGCCCACCGCTACCAGCGTGAGGATGACGAAGATGATCGGCTTGCCGTGGCGATCGGTCCAATGGGCGCGTTCTGATTCGGCTCCAACAGGCGGAGGCGTGAGAACACTGCTCATTTGGCGTCCTTCTCCCCCGGTGCGGGTTTATCGCCTGGTTTGTCCGCGCCGCCGGGTTTTTCGTCCTCGTCTGGGGCGCCCGGCTTCACGATCTTGACCTTAGCCTTGTCATCAAGCCCGACCCCTCCGACCACCACCACCTGCTCGCCCGGAGACACACCGCTGATGATTTGCACTTTTTCGGCCTCCCGCGCACCCACCTCGACCTTGCGCTGGTGCGCAGTGTGATCGGCCGTTACGGTGAGCACCATAGCTCCGCCTTCGTCACTCGAAAGAAGCGCCGCCTGGGGGACGACGATGGCATTCGGAATCGTGGCGGCCACGATGGCGACATGCACGCCGGTTCCCGGCTTCAGGCGCTCGCCGGGATTATCGGCCGTGACCCAAACTTGGACAGTCGTGCTATTGGGATCGGTGGCCGGACTAACTACCGTCACGCGGCCGGGCACTTGCAGTGAAGTGTCCGTTTGCGTGAGCGTGGCCGAATCGCCCACCTTCACGGACGTTGCCTGGTTCTGCGGAACGTTGGCGCGCACGATCACTCGTGAAATGTCCATGATGGTTATGAGCGGCGCTCCCGCGGCGGCCATTTCGCCGGCGTACAGCGGCCGGTCGGCCACCACACCGCCGATGGGGGCACGAACTTCCGAGTACCCCAACTGCGCTTCGCTCGATTGATAGTGTCCGCGCGCCGCTTCCACCTGGGCCTGGGCCGCCTTGATCTGCTCCTCCTTACCGACACTCTGGAGCGCGCGCAGATGTTCCTGAACTGCGTCGAATTGGGCGCGCGCCTGGGCAAACGAGACCTGCGCATCGTCCACGAGTTTGCGGGCCAAAGCTCCCTGCTCGAACAGCCGCTGCCGGTTGGCGACTAATTTCTGCGCCGCGTCGAGCGCTTGTTGCGCCGATTGCACGTCAGTCTGCGCTTTGATGACCGCTTCCGGAACCGAGGCCGCGGAAGTGGCGCGATAGTTCGCCTCGGCCTGGTCCAGCTGTCCTTTGCTCTCGGTTACCGCTGCTGATAGGTCGCGGCTTTCGAGTGTAGCTAACACCTGCCCAGCCTTCACATGGTCGCCGCGATTGGCGAAAAACTTCAGCACCGGCGCGCTAATCTTGGGCATCACGCTCGATTGATCGCGCGGGTACAATACGCCATCCGCCTCGATGACGCGCCGAATCGATTCCTGTTGGACCGGCGCTACTTGGACCGGAGCGACTTCGGGCGCGGCGCTCTCGGACTCTTCTTTCTTGGAGCAGCCAAACAACGTCGCTAACAACAGCGCCACCCAGCAAACACTCGCCTTCCGCACGGCTAAAATGCCCCCGTCAGCGTTTGGAGCGCAGCGATGGCCACGCGATAGCGAACCAGCCCGTCGCTAAATGCGTCGCGCGCCTGCGTCAGCGTGGTCTGCGCATCCTTCACTTCGAGCACGGTCGATTCCCCCGCCTGGTAGCGCAGCAGAATGAGCTGCAGGCTTTCGTTGGATAGATCGAGAGAGCGCCGCAAAGAGCCGATTTGCGTGCTGGCGAGGTCGGCCTCCCGATAAAAGGAATTCAGATTGGCGAGCAGTTCGCGCTGGGTGAACGTGAGATCGGCTTGCGCCTGCCGCAAACGGATCTCCGATTGCCTCACCTTGCTGCGCGCCGCGCCCCAGGTCCATATGGGAATATTCAAAGTGGCCTGGGCTACCGACCCGAGATTGTTCTGTCCATCGGGGTTGTGAAGCGCGTATTGGTTTGCCTCGATGCCGAAGAAATAGTCGAACGATAGCGTGGGGTACAGCGCGCTGCGGGCGCTCTTGATTTCATACCGCTGCTGCTCGACGGCGGCCTGGGCGGCGCGGATATCGGGATTGTTCGTGGCGGCCATCGACTGGATGCGCGCGAGGTCCGGAAGCATGGTGGTGGTTTCCAGGTCGTCGGCTACGGTGAAATCCTGCCGGAACTCGGGAAACAAAAGAACCGCCAGCCCGAGCCGCGCCTTCTCTTCGGCGAGCCCCGCTTCCAGCGTATCGCGCCTGCGCTGCTCCACAAGGATTTGAGCGGTCACCACGTCGGAGTGAGCCACTTCGCCGCCCTGCTCCAGCTTCTCGGTGACATCGAGAAATTGCTCGGCTTCGCGTTGGCTCTGCTCGGCATTGGCATGTTTCCGAGCGGCGGCGGCCAACGCGTAGAAATCCTGAGTTACCGTGGCATTCAGCCCGCGGACCGCGATATCGGCCTTGGCGCGCGCCACTGCTTCCGCGGCCTCAGCACGGTGATAATCGGCGCGCTTGCCAGGCGCGAACAGGTCGCCGTGCACGTTCGCCTGGTTGAAATAGACGTGCGGCCCGTCGTTGGGAACAAAAACGCCGCTCGGCGTTCCGTTCGGCTGCGTGTAGATGTATTGGTTGAACCAGTTGGCGCTGGGCAGCAATGCGGCCTTAGCCTGCACCGTGTCCTCGTGCGCGATCTGCGCGGCGTAGTTCGCAGCCAGCAGCGCCTGGGCGTTGGCCTTAGCTCGCTTAATGGCGTCTGACAACGTCAGTTGCAGACGACTCTCGTTGGAACCAGGCTGGCTCTGCGCTTGAGCGCCACACACCGCAAGCGCGACACCTGCGATCAGAGAATGGACCCGCATCCGACGAAAACAGTATAAACACTATGAAATGAACGCACGATGAACTAATTCCTCAGCGCCCGCGTGTTTGTGAGGCATTGCGTGGCCGCCGTAGTCAGCACGCCGTGAGTCACCGTGCCCGGCAGCCGGCATAAACCCGATACGGCCGACTGAGTTGCCCGGCCCCTCAAATGGGTAGAGCGGGGTGATCATGCCGCTGGCGTTGACGTATCAAGACGTAATCAATATCCACACCGCTGTCGCCCCTGCCGGACCTGGCGCTCCCGCGCCGGTTTTGAAGACGATGGCGGGTCATGGCGCGAACGGTTCGGCGCTACTTCGAAACGCAGTCACCAACGCTAGTGCAGAAGGCACAACGGCGAACAGAACGGCCCTGCTGGCACTTCTTATTCAGTGTAACCAGCCGTTCAGCGACGGCAATACCCGAGTGGCTACCGCAGTCATTTATGCAGAACCTATCCTGGAAAGGTCCCAATGGGTAAGGGCGCGAGCGTATCAAACATATGGACAGATAGGGCACTCGGGACCCCAATACACAGGCAATCCGGCCCCGACTCTCGCAGGTCTTGCCTGGTGGATAAATGCCCGCATGGTCGGCGTGCCCGACCCGACTGGACGTTGGAACCAGATCCTCCTGGATATCGCGGCTGTTCAAAACCAGGTTGCCGCGATGCGGGCCGCCCTTCCCTTGGTCCCCAGTCAGCTCCGCAGTTGGTTCCGCAACCACGGCTATTGATCGGCGAGCCGCTACGGAGCATCTCAGATTGTGCCGGCTCCGCGAAAGGTTCTGAGGAACTCCTGAATCCGCGCTTTCAAATCCCGGTCGGGCAATGCGGCCAACGAATCCTCAGCCAGATCCAGGTTCAAGGCCAACTCGCCGGGCATGCATTCGATCAGGCATGTGCGCACACCCGCCATGTGCTCCAGGGTGAGACCTGCCCACGGAGACGGATCGTGGCCGAGTTCCAGAAGCAGATCGTCCAGCCGATCAATGAGCTGCTGCTGTTCCCCGGCTGACAGAGGATGGCTGTGGGCTGGTTTTGGCATAGCCGCTTAGCGATTGAGAATCTCACGCTCCGCGCTAAGCCAGTCATCCAAATCCGATCCGGTCTGACTACCACGTTCGAGATAGATCTCGTACGCGCGCAGACGGATGCGTTCTTCGAACTCGGTGGACTTGTCTTGGCCGTCTCGTGAGACTTGTTTTTCCGGTTCCTTGCGCTTCGATGGGGTCGAGATTATAGGGGCCCGCGATGCCATTCGATCACCTCTACTCACTGGGTATCACAGATAGAGCCGTGTCCGCGCGAGCAAATCATGACCGATGTATCATTGCGCGCGAAACCACATCAGGGAAAAGAGAAGAAACGTTCACAAGCTGCGGAAGGCGAATCATCCGCGTTGCAGATGGACAATGAACGTACTGCCGTGCCCGGGCTGGCTGGCCAATTCCACAGCGCCGTGGTGCAATTCCGCGATCCACTTGACGATGGACAGACCCAGACCGAAACCGCCCTCCTGGCGCGATCTGGCTTTATCGGCGCGGTAGAACCGGTCGAAGACGTGGGTTGAGGCTTCGGGTGCGATGCCGATTCCCGTGTCGGCTACCTGGATGCGAACTTCAGAACCTTGCGTTTCCACCCCGGCCGTAACGCGGCCGCCCGGTGGCGTGTACCGAATGGCGTTGTCCAGAAGGTTGAGGATCATGCGCCGCAGCAATTGCTCGTCGCCGCGCACGGCCACATCGTTGGACGAACGGCACTCCAGCTCGACGTTCCGCGCGGCAGCCAGCGGCCGCATCGATCGGCAACACTCGGCCACGAGATCGTTCAAATACAGCTCTTCGACGCGCAGTTGCACGTGTCCCGCGTCGGCGCTTGCCAGGTTCAACAAGTCGTCCACTAACCGCGCAAGCCGCCGCGATTCTTCCTGAATGGTTGTCAGCGACTCCTGGTATTCGGCGGGACTGCGGTCCCGCGAGAGTGTCACATCGGCCTCCGCCTGAATGACCGCCAGAGGCGTCCGCAACTCGTGAGAAGCGTCTTGCACAAACCGGCGCATGCTTGCGAACGACTGATCGAGCCGCGAAAGGAGCTCATTAAAAGAAGCGGCCAACGTCGTGAGCTCTTCGGCCGCGTCACCGATCGTGAGTCGCGTTTCCAGGCTGGCGCCCGTGATTTTCCGGCTCTGTGCGGCCATCGAGTCCAACGGGGCCAGGCCGCGGCGCGTGATCAAGTACCCGCCGATACCCGCGGCGGCCAGCAGCAGCGGGATCACCACCAACAGTGTGTCGCGCACCACCTGAAGCTCTTGCGCAATGGAATCCAGAGACTCGATGGCCATCACCACGAACGTGCGCTTCCCGATACTTACGGTGCGGACCGCGCCGCGCGCGCCATACCGGCCCCAGTCGCGCCAGCGCCACAGGGAATCGGCGGATCTCGATGTGAGCGCCTCCGCCGCGGCCGGCTTCAAATCTGTTCGGGGCGGCGCCGAAGATGCCAGCATCATCCTGTCATCCAGGATCGCGACCACACTGCTGCGTGGCTGCATCTCCGCAATAACACCGTTTGCGGCGGCCTGCGAGTCGCCGTGCATCTCTTCCATCTCTTCCCGCATCAATGCGGCCGCCGTGTTCGCCTGCGTGACAAGGGCTTCATCCAACCGTCGCTCGAGAGACCTCGACAGCACCCCGTAAAGTACCAGGCCGAGCAACACGAACAGCACGGAAAAGAATGCCAGATACCACGCGGCCAGTTGGACACGCAACTTGCTGTGGATCCACCGCTTACTCATCCACAAACCCCGGTTCTGCGCTCAGCATGTAGCCTTCGCCTCGGCGCGTGTGAATCAGCCGCTTTTTGGCGTGCGTGTCCAGTTTGGAGCGCAGTCGCTTAATGTAGACGTCGATCACATTGGAGAACGGGTCGAAGTGTTCGTCCCACACGTGCTGCGCGATTTGCTCGCGCCCCACCACGCGGTCCTGGTTCAGCACCAGGAATTCCAGTAACGCATATTCCTTGGCGGTGAGGCTGACGGATTTGCCGCCGCGGGATACCGCGTGGTTCGCGGTGTTGAGGACCAGGTCGGCTACGCGCAACACCGCCGGACGAAGCACCGCCGAGCGGCGCAGCAACGCCCGAATCCGCGCCAACAGTTCTTTGAAGTCGAACGGCTTGGTGAGGTAGTCATCGGCCCCGCTGTCCAACCCCTCCACGCGGTCATCCACCGTGCCGCGCGCGGTCAGCATGAGAATGGGCGTGCGCGCGCCGCCGGCCCGCAGTTCCCGGCAAACGGCATGGCCGCTCTTCACAGGCAGCATGATATCGAGAATCACCAGGTCGTAGTCGTTCTCCGTTGCCAGATAAACGGCGGCCTCGCCATCGGCCGCAAGGTCGACGGCATAGGCCTGCTCCCGGAGGCCCTTGGCGATGGGATGAGCGACGCGGGAGTCGTCTTCTACCAGCAGGATTCGCACCGTTGCCCAGTATGTCTCCCTCTATTTTGCGCTACGCGAGATGAATGCACCATGAAACGATTTCACAACATTTTTACAGAGTGGCTACCGGCCCCGTGGCTATGATTAAGGGAGTAGGTTACCTTGGCTTCCATTCCCATACCCCGCCAGGCGGCGGTTCCCAGCGGTTTCTGGTGGCCGATCTTCGAGTTCTCCGAGCGAGTGGGCGCGGGCTTACTATTGATCAGTCTAAGCCCGGTGTTGTGCCTCAGTGCCGCGCTGATGGCGCTTCTTTCCCGCCGCACCCCCCTGATCGCGCACCGGCGCGTCGGCTGGCGCGGCAACACCCTGTGGATGTTGAAGCTCCGAACGATGTGGGATGTCGAAGTCCCGGGAAACCCGAGATGGATTGAATATATCGACGATCCCATCGGGCCCGAACGCAAGCAGGAGGCCGACGCCCGTGTCCGGAGCCGGTTCGCACGGTTTTGCCGCAGGCATTCCATTGACGAGCTGCCGCAACTGGTTCACGTACTGCGCGGCGAAATGTCTCTGGTAGGGCCGCGGCCGTTGACTGCGACAGAGCTCCATCGCCACTTCGGGTCTTCCGTCGGGGAGGTGCTGGAAGCCAAGCCCGGACTGGCGGGCCTTTGGCAAGTCTCGGGGCGGAATCGGCTGGATTACGCGGAACGCCGCCGCTTAGATTTGCTATTCGTGCGCAGCCGGTCGTTCGGAATGTACGTCCGGATCCTGCTCCGAACGATTCCCGAGGTTTGGTGGGGCGCTAACTCGTGGTAAGTCGGCAGTAACCTCCCGCAGCGTGCGGATCACTTCCGGATCCTTGCCGCCGTCTAAGTCCGAGGCGAGTGCCGCCTCTCGTCTGGCTTCATCCCAGCGCCCTTGAAGTCCCAATAACTGCGCCAATATCCAGTGCGGCTTGTACCACATGGGACGTGCCGCAATGGCTGCGCGGTCGCTGCGCTCCGCGTCGATGGCGTCCTCCTGGCTACCGTAAAAAATTGCGAGGTTGTACCAGGCGTTGAATGGATCTTCCGCGGTTTCGATGGCGCGCCGGGCCGCGTCGCCGGAAGCTTGGATTGCCGCGGCTCGGTCCACCGGGTTCGCCTCTTTCGATGCCAGATCGAGTGATGCGCGCGAGTACCACAGATCGGCCGTGCCGCCGGCTAGCCGCAGTTGTTCATAGGTTCGATAACGCGCGGTTGCGCCGGATAGATCGGCATCATCGAGTGCCCGCCGGGTAAGCGCTAATTGGTGATCGGCGGCAGACAGCCGGACGGCAAGATACAAGAGCAGGGTGGCCACTGGCGCTGCGATGGTGAGGAAGGCTGCCCTGCGTCGCGGCTTGGCCGCAGGCGTCTCGAGCGCCACCAGAAGCGCCAGCGCTAGGAAGAACATCATGGCCGTGGGAACGGTGACGGCCGTGAATTGCTGACTGACGATTAGAGCTGTCAACCCCGCGCTGATTTCCGGCCTTCGCGACGTAGCGAAGGCCACCCCACACAGCCCCAGGAGCACAACTAGCCCAGGAATGCCTTGCGCCACCAGCGCATCCAGAAACATGTTGTGCGGGGATTCATGCGAGAAATTGGGATAAGCACGCGCGAGTCTTGGCGACTCGTAACGCGGAAATTCGGCCGTAAACATCTCCGGTCCGTATCCGGTTACCAGCCGATGCCCGGCCATTTGCAAGCTGTCGTGCCAAAGCTCAATGCGAGCACCGCCCCAGGGATCTTCTCGAAACCAACGCGTGCGGCTGCGCATCGACTGTCCTAGCGCTGAGTAGTAGAACCCCACACTCGCGATGAGGGCAAGCAAGGCGAACGCCGCGGCCTTCCGCGCCAAGCGAACTCTTCGCAAGGCGAACCAAACGCCTGTTCCCGCGATGAGTCCGACGATGGCCGCACGGGTCCCAGTCAGCCACATGGCGAATATCACGAGAATAGACACGGCCAGCGCGAAGCGGCGCCAGTTACGCGAACTATCCATCGCAGCAAGAGCTACGCATAGGAACGCCGCCATTAGCAGCCACGTGGCGAAGTAACTGGCATAACCCAGAGTGCCGGGTGGCCGGACAATGGTGGCGGCTCCTTCTCCGGCCTGATATGTGATCCGCGACAGTAGGGGATCCCAGCCGAAGTATTGGGCGATCCCGTAAGTACCGGCGATTGCGCCCGCGACTGCGACCCCCCGCAGCACTAACTTGACTCGCTCCGGCTGCCCGGCGCAGACGACCACGATAAGCCAGGCCAACAGACAGACGGCCACCTCGATTACACTGCCCCACCGCCGCCAGTTAGTTCCGAACAACGACAATCCCGGCCGGTCGGAGACTGCGGTGGAAATGGCTAACGAAATCACATTTAACAAGAGTAACAGCGAGAAACCACGGAATAGCCGTGACCTCCAATCCGGCCAGGTGCCACTTAGTGTAGACCATGCCACTAGCAAGCCGGCTGCCGCCAGGAGAACCGCTACTTTCGGCGTAATGTCGAAGTAGAAGTGGTATCCCGGAGTAATAATTAACGAGATAACTGCGACGGCCACGGCCAATAACACGGCCATATCGGCTAGACTAACTCATAGTGACAGATGATTGAGTCACCGGAAGCATTTCGTTTCATCGGTTACGTGGCGTCGCGCTGGCGGTTAGTCGCGCTTAGTTGCCTGACGGCTGTTACGCTTGTTACCGCGGTGAGCTTGATCCTGCCGCGACAATATACGGCCACTACTCGTATTTTGATCGAGCCGGCGCCAGGAGCCGATACGCGGTACACCCTGGCGGTAAGCCCGATTTACCTGGAGTCCCTGAAGACTTACGAATATTTTGCGAGTAGTGACAGCTTGTTTCAAACGGCTGTGAACCGCTTCGAGCTTCGTAAGCTGGCTGGCGCCAAATCGATCGAAACCCTGAAAAGACAGGTGCTCCGGATTGGGATCGTCCACAATACGCGCATCCTGGCAATCAACGCCACGCTACCGGATGCGCGGCGCGCCCACTCGCTTGCGCAATTCCTTGCCGACGAGACCGTCGGCCTGAGCGGTTCGCTCGCCACCGGTGAGCGGCTCACGATCATAGACCCCGGTGTCGTGCCCGAGCGGCCTTCTTCTCCCAATGTGCCGCTCAATGTTGCAGCCGCCTTGCTGCTCGGTCTGGTGTTTCCCGTGGCTTACCTGGCAGTCGAGTTGAGCGTGCGGCAGCAGCGCGTTCTCGATCACCTCGCGCGCCGTGGCTAGCGCACTCTATCCCGGCCTTCGCCTGCGCCTGCCCACGCCACTCTCACTGGGCGCTTGGGCGGCGGCTGTGGTGCTCGCTCCCGATCTGCGTTCGAAAATCCTGCTGACGCTGCCTGCATTCCTCGTTCCTGCGGCCATGTGGACGCTCGCTGGCCCGAGCCGCTGGGTGATTGGTTTCTTCGCAGCCGCGTGGCTCTTGCCTCCGCTTCCCATCCCGTTAGGGAACTCCGGCCCTCACCTCTGCCTGGTGCTTGCAGCCGTGGGGTCGTTCACCGGCCTTCTGTGGTCTTCGTCCTGGCGCATTCCGGCCTCGCCCCTGAATGCCGCGCTGCTCACGCTGTTCGTGGTTCTATTGGCTAGCATAGGTTCGGCCGCCATCGATTCAGGCGCGGCCGTGGCAGCTCAGAGTTTGGCGCGGGTGGCGCTATTCGGCGTCGCCGTTTACATCTTCTTCTTCACCGCACACGGACCGGGGTCGGGCATCGATACCTTCCGGGCGATTCGCAGCATCTATTGGTTCGCAGCCCTGTCGGCACTCTTTGCCTGTCTGGATTTCTATTTCCAGTTCCCCGCTCCGGCGGGTTACGGTTCACAGTTCATTTGGCTCGATTCCGGCATCTTTCGCCGCGCCCAGGGGCTCTTCTACGAGGCCAGCACGCTCGGCAATTTCTGCGCGTTCTTTCTGATTCTGATTGCCGTCTGTCTCACCCGCGGCCGCGCCGACTCTCCCGTTTCACGCAAAGCTCTGTTTCTCGGCGGCGGGCTGTTTTTCACGGCGCTGGTACTCTCGTATTCCCGCGCATCATTAATCAATGTGGCCGTGGCTCTGTGTGTGCTGGCGTGGCGGAACCGTGATCGCCTGCGGCCGGGAAGGCTCGTATTGCTCATCGCGGGCGGTGTGGCGGCTGGCGCGTTCGTCGTCTGGAGAGTGTTTCCGGTCTTCGCCGAAACCTATTGGCTGCGCATGGCGGCATCGGTCGACTATCTTCTTTCCGGCAACGAAAGGCTGTTCTCGGGCCGTATCGCCAGTTGGAACATACTCGCCGAGTGGCTGGCGGCTCATCCGTGGCAGGCCTTTGTCGGGATCGGTTACAAGACTTTGCCCTACACGAATTACCTCGGCGCTCCCGTGGTGGGCGACAACATGTATCTGACTTTGCTGGTCGAAACCGGCATCGCGGGCCTTGCCACCCTGGTGTGGCTCAACGTCGCTATCCTGCGCGCGGCCGCGCAGGCCTCACGCCGCCCTGACCCGAAATCGGCATTTTGCGGCACGTGGGTTCTCTGTTTTTGGGCCGGGCAAACCGTCCAGATGCTTTCCGGAGACCTGCTCACTTACTGGCGCGTCCTACCCGCATACTTATTCGTTCTAGCCCTGGCGGTGCGGCCGTGAAGATCCTGTTGCTCGATCAATTCAGCGAACCGGGAGGCGCGCAGAGCATGATGCTGTCCGTGCTCGAAGCCGCGCGCGGCGCCGGCTGGGAGGCTTTGGTTGGCATGCCCGGAGATGGACCACTATTTCGGCGAATCGAACAAATCGGCTTCGAGACGACGCGCCTCCGCTGCGGCCCGTTCTCGGTCGGCACCAAATCGATCTCGGACGCCATACGCTTCGCGGTCCAATTGCCCCGTCTCGTGGCCCAAATCAGAACCCTCGCCCGACGTTTCGGCCCTGACTTGCTTTACATTAACGGCCCGCGCCTCCTACCCGCCGCCGCGGTGGCCCGTTTGCCGATCCCGGCTCTATTCCACGCACATAACTATCTCCCGCC
>DATJAK010000050.1:0-10176 GCA_035516375.1 Bryobacteraceae bacterium | reverse complement strand
GGACGTGCGCGTGCGAATCGGCGTGCCTGTTTGAGCTGCATCCCGTGAAGCCGCGCGCGTTTCTTCTTGATGCCTACGGCACGTTGTTCGACGTGCATTCGGTGGTCGTGCAGGGCGCGGGGGAGATGCGTGGTGACCTTCCGGCGCTTTCGGCGTTGTGGAGACAAAAGCAACTGGAGTATACGTGGCTGCGGTCGCTGATGGGCCGCTATGAAGACTTTTGGGAGATCACGAAAGCAGCCCTGCAAGCAGCCGTAGCGCAACTGAAGATCGATGCGAGTGCGGCCCAGCTAGACCACCTGCTGGATGCGTATCTGCGCCCGGCTGTGTTTCCGGATGCGAAATCGGCTCTGGCGGCCTTGGATGCCCCCGCGTCCATCCTGTCGAACGGTTCGCCCAAGATGCTCGAATCGGCCGTTCGCCACGCCGGCCTGGACGATCGCTTCGTCGAAGTCATTTCGGTGGACAGGGTCAAGACCTACAAACCGAGCCCCAGCGTCTACGCACTTGGCGCGAAGATCCTGAACCTGCCCGCGGAGCAGATCCTTTTTGTGTCGTCCAACTCGTGGGACGCCGCCGGAGCGAAAGCGTTCGGTTACCGCGTGTGCTGGTGCAATCGCCTCGGCGCGGCGCCCGATGACTTGGGCTTTGCGCCCGATTTGGTGGTGAGCTATCTCGACCAAATCGAGGCTGATCTGCGGCCGTAGTGAGTCCTCTTACAGCTTCAACGGCCACTTCTGGCGTCCGTGAAACACCGCGATCAACTCCAGCCGGTCATGTCGAATGCGATAGGGACTGATGTAGGGCGTGTCTGGCACGACGAGCTCACGCGTTCCCACCACGCGCCCCGGCCTTCCAATCTGAGGATGAGATTCCAGCACAGCGACTCCGGTGATAATTCGGGCCGCAACCAGAGCGGCGTTCTGATCAGAGGTTTTTTCAATGTGCTGCCGCAGTTGAACCAGGTTGCGTATCGCTCGGCGGGACCAGACGTTTTTCATTTGGGAGCTTTGGTTTCACGCGGTTTTCCCCAGGATTTTAGCCATTTCAAAACCTTCTCGTGGCTTACGTGCTGCCCGGAATCCAGTTCGGCAATGCCCGCGTGAATTTCTCCAAGCTGCCATTCTTCCGCCTCTATATAGGCGGCAATTGCTTCGGCGGCGAGAAACGACTTCGAGCGCTTCGAGCGCTTGGCGAGCGCGTCCAACCGCTTTTTCGTCTCGGAGTCGATCCGCACGGAGAGAGTCTCTGTCATCGGCTGTGCTCGTCTGTATACATCTTCCCACAATACGAAATCAGGCGCTCCATCGCGGGTATTGTCTGAAAGTTCACACTCCAGACACTAACGTGACGGAAAAGTTTGGTTCGAGCCGTTTGCACCGCTCCCTAATGCGTCATCGCGTAAATCACGTAATTCACGCCAATCCTCAACCCCAACGCGGAGAATTTTTCGGGGTACTGCGGGTTGTCGGCGTGCTCCCAGGAATCGCCCAGGTCCATGTTGAACGTCATGGCTGCCATCACGCGGCCGTGGTCATCGTAGATGCCACGCCAGTGGGGTACCGTCCCGTCTTTTTCGGCGACGCGGCCCGAGTAGACATACTGCAACCCCGGCACCTGGTAGCGGTCGTCGAGATCGTAGACCGAATGGAAGATGGCATCGGGTGTCGGGATCTCGACGATCGGCCGGTCCGGAAACACGCGGCTCATGCTGGCTACGAATACCGCCCATTCCGCGGAGCCGTGGAAATCGTCGCACATGAAGAAGCCGCCGCGGAGCAGGAATTCGCGCAGGCTCTTGGCCTGGGCGTCGGTCAGGTTCCAGTGGCCAACCTCCACGCCGTATAGCCACGGCCAATCGTACTGGTCGCCTTCCTCCAGATCCACGGGCTGCTCCACCGACCGCACGTGCAGCCGGGTCAGGCGCCGCAGCGCCGCCGCCAGGTGACGATCGGAGCGCGGATAGTCAATCGTCCAGTTGGAATTGCCGTGCTTCCAGTCCTGGCTGTAGCGGAAACCGAAGTCGGGGATGGGTGGGTACATGAGCCGCGCGAACGTCCACTCGGTTTTTTCGTTCCAGTCCGGGGGCTTCGGAAAATCTTCGTACTCCACGCCGGGGTACTCGCGGAAGGGACGCTGAAACGCGTACAAGCCACCCAGGAATAAGACCGCGCTGACGGCCAACAGCGAGATTCGCCTCATGCGAGAACGGCCGCGGCGAGGCGGCACTGACCAAAGCATACCGCGGCTACTTGGCATCCCGCCAGTTATCGCCCACCCCCACGTCCACCAACAGCGGCACCCGCAACTGGCATGCATCTTCCATTTCGCGCTTCACCAGTTTTCGTACGGCGTCCACTTCGTCCGGGGGGCACTCGAAGACCAGCTCGTCGTGGACTTGCAGCAGCATGGCGGCGCGGTGCGAGCCGGCTTCGAGGTCCGCGTCGATCCGCACCATCGCCAGCTTAATCAAGTCCGCAGCCGTGCCTTGCAGCGGCGAATTCACTGCCGTGCGCTCCGCGAAGCCGCGGGAATTGGGGTTGCGGCTGTTGATATCAGGAATGGGCCGCTCCCGCCCGAACATCGTTTTGGTCACACCGGTTTGCCGCACCTCGGCGATGGTCTGATCGATGAAGCGCCGTACGCCCGCGTAGCGTTGGAAGTAGTTTTTTATGTATAGCTCGGCTTCGCCGCGCGGGATTCCCAACTGGGCCGCCAGGCCGAACGGGCTGATACCGTAAACGATCCCAAAATTCACGGCTTTCGCGGCGCGCCGCGCGTCCGGCGTAACCATCAGCGGGGGCACGCCCATCACCTCGGCAGCGGTGCGTGTGTGAATGTCTTCGCCGTGTTGGAAAGCCTCCACCAATAGCGGATCCTCCGAAAGATGCGCCAGCAGCCGCAGCTCGATCTGCGAATAGTCCGCAACCAGCAGTTTCCAACCGTCGCGCGGAATGAAAGCCGCGCGGATTTCACGGCCCAACTCCGTGCGGATCGGAATGTTTTGCAAGTTGGGATTCGATGACGAGAGGCGCCCCGTGGCCGCGCCCGTCTGGTTGAAGCTGGTGTGCAGACGCCCGGTAGTCGGATCGATGAGGGCAGGGAGGGCGTCCACGTAGGTGCCCTTAAGCTTGGTGAGCTGCCGGTATTCCAGCACCTTGCGCACGATTTCGTGGTCGGCCGCTAGGTCTTCCAATACGTCCGCGGCCGTGGAAATGACTTTGCCCTTTCCATATTTCACGGGCGCCGGAAGGCCGAGGTCCTCAAACAGCACGCGCCCCAATTGCTGCGGCGAGCTGATGTTGAATGTTTTTCCAGCGAGTGAATGGATATCGGCAGTCAACGCCGCGATTTCGTGCTCCATCAATTGTGAGAGGCGTCCCAGTTCCTGGCGATCGATGCGCACGCCGGCGCGTTCCATTCTAGCCAGCACTGATGCCAACGGCAGTTCGATCTCGGCGTAGAGTTTCCGCAGACCGCGCGCGTCTACGGCGGGAGCCAGTTGGCTCCAGATCTCCAGCGTGATATCCGCGCGCTGTTCCGGCGAAGGGCCGAGTTTCAAATCCAGCCGCCGGCGGGCTTGTTCATCGAGCGGGCAGCCGGAAGGGTCGGCGTCGAGCAGAAAGGCGTACAGCATCACATCTTCATCGAAACCGCGAGCCTGAATTCCCATGCGATCGAGTTCCAGCAGCGCCGCTTTTACATCGCAGACAATTTTGGGCGCGCCGGCATCTTCCAGCCACGGTTTGAGGAACGGCAGATTGTCCGAAGCCACCGCGCGCGCCTCGCCCGGTTGCCACGCGAGGCCGATCGTATCGAGCGCAAACTCCCCTTCGGCCGATTTCGCGATGGCCACTGCCACCGGTTTGCCTTTCGGCAACCAGGCAGCGAGCTCATCTGCTCCCGTAATCACACGGTAATCGCGCGACCGGGTATCTTCAGACGGCCCCAGTTCCTTGAGCAGGCTGTGGAATTCCAGTTCCTTGTACACCGCCTTGAGCGACGCCTCGTCGGCCGCCTGCGCTTTCACCGAGTCCAGAGTGAATTCGATGGGAACCTTGGTCGCAATGGTCGCCAGGCGCTTGCTCAGGCGGATCTGCTCGACGTGGTTCTGCAAACTCTCGCGGTATGCCTTGCGCTCCACCTCGGCGGCATGCTCCATGGCGCCTTCCACCGACCCGAACCGTTCGATCAAATCCTTCGCGCCTTTGTCGCCGATGCCGGGTGCGCCGGGGATGTTGTCGATGGCGTCGCCCTTCAGCGCCAGCAGGTCGGCCACCTGGTCGGGCCGCACGCCCATGAAAATTTTCACTTTCTCAGGGTTGTACCATTCGTCGTCCTTGGCTGGGTTCAGCATCGAAACGCGACCCGTCACCAACTGCAACATGTCCTTGTCGCTCGAAACGATCACCACTTCGAGACCATCCCGCTCGGCACGGCGCGCCAGCGTGCCGATCACGTCATCGGCCTCATACCCCCGGTATTCGAGGATCGGGATCCGCATCGCATCGAGCACGCGCCGCACGTACGGAATCTGGTCGCCCAAATCCGGCGGCATTTCGCTGCGGTTGGCTTTGTAGGCGGCGAACTCCTGCTCGCGGAGGGTGGGCCCGCTGCTCTCGAAAATCGCCGCGATGTATGGCGGGTCGTGCTCCTTCTTCAACTTCCGCAGCATGTTGTTGAAGATGTAAACCGCTTCGGTGGATATGCCGGTCGAAGTGCGCATGGGCGGAGCACCGCTGCGTGCGCGGGCGTGGTAGGCGCGGAAGATGAAACCGAATGTATCGATCAGGAAGAGTCGCTTTTGAGGCACTCGGCCCATCATAACGGCGAAGCATTTCCGCTACAAGACGTTCTCGAAGTGTTGCATTTTAGCCACAGTAATTTTAGCCGGAGTGCTTTATAATCATCAGCTTGAGCTGAGGGCTGGTGAGTTGCTCCAAAAGGTAAATATGGCGAGGTTTGACTTTGCGATTTGAAACCACTGTGCAACGGCCCGTGGAAGCCACGGGTGTAGGGCTGCATCACGGAGTTCCGGTCGCGATCCGCATCCTGCCAGCCCCCGTTTCCACCGGAATCGTTTTTGTCCGCACCGACCTGGACAACTTTCCGATTCCCGCCAGCTGGCGGCACGTTGCGCGCGTCAGCTACGCCACCAGTTTGATGCGGCAGGGCGTGCTCATCTCCACCACGGAGCATCTGCTGAGCGTGCTGTACTCGATGGGGATCGACAACGCTTACATCGAGATCGACAACCTGGAGGTGCCGATCCTCGATGGCAGCGGCAAGCCATTTGTCGACCTGTTGCTCCAGGCGGGCATTCGGCAGTACCGGCGCAAGCGCCGCTATCTGCGAATTCGGCGGCCCATCTCGGTGGAAGAGCGGGGCAAGCGCATCAGCATCCTGCCCGCCGAAAGCTTCCAGTTGACCTGCGAAATCGACTTTCCGCATCCGCTGGTGGGACGGCAAGCGCTCGAGCTGGAAGTCACTCCCAGCCGCTATGCCTCGGAACTTGCACCCGCGCGAACCTTCGGCTTCGAATACGAACTCGATCAGATGCGCAGCATGGGGCTGATCCGCGGCGCATCACTCGAAAACGCGATCTGCTTCACCAGGGAGGGTGTGCTGAATCCGGGCGGCCTGCGCGCGGCCGACGAGTGTTGCCGCCACAAAGCGCTCGACCTGATTGGCGATTTGGCGCTGCTTGGCAGGCCCTTGCTCGGTCACGTGATCGCCGAACGCGCCGGCCACGCCATGCACACCGCGCTGGTAGCGCGCATCATGTCCGACCCATCGCTCTATGAGATCCTGACCTTCGACCAACTGGCGTCGCGCGTGACGCAGGCCCTGGTGTCGTAACTACCGCCAGGCTCCGAGGATCGCTCCCATCAAGACTAATGCGACCGTCAGGTAGCCGCCGTTGACAATCACGTACGTCCAGGGGCGTCGCTCAAATAGCGAAATGACGCCAATTCCCATGGCGATCCAGCCAAAGCCGGCCAGAAAGCCGGCCGTCGCGCCCCAGGCGAGGGTGGTTTTGGGATCATTCAGAAACATGGCTAGGTTGATCGCCATCACCAGGCTCAGCACGAAGCTCAGGGCGAAGATTTTGCCGGTAGCGGCGGGTTGCTCCTGGGCGCCAAAACGGTTGGCGCGCTTCCAGATCGCGCCGAATAGAACCGGCAAATACCAAAGTCCGCCCAAAAGGAACGAGGATAGCGTTGCGGCCAGGATCGCCGAGATGTTGAGTGTCTGCAGATGCATTCGCCTAATTCGACTTTCCGCTCACAGGGACCGGCACGCGGGGCGCGCCACCTTCTTAGTTGATCATTCAACTAAACACCAGTACCCTAATAAAGTCAAGTATTTTCTCGATGCCTAAGCCCCCCACGACGAAGGAGCGCCTGATCGATTCCGCGCGCTATTTGTTCTGGGAGCGGGGATATGCCGGAACCAGCATGTCCGATCTGCTGAACCATGCGGGCGTCAATTCCGGCAGCTTCTACCATTTCTTCGAGAGCAAGGAGGCGCTCCTGCGCGCGGTGCTCGAAGGTTACCTGCGCGCGCTTCGTCCCATGATTGTCGACCCGGCCTTCGCTCGCGCTCAAGAGCCCGTCGCCCGGATCTTTGCCATCCTCGAAGGCTACCGCGAGCGCATCCTCCAAACCCAGTGTCAGTATGGTTGTCCGCTGGGGCGCCTGGCGCTCGAAATCGACCCCGAAAACCGCCCCGCTCACCAGTTGATCGCCGAAAACTTCCAGGGTTGGATCGGCGCGGTGCGCGAGTGCGTCGAGCAGATGCGCGATCGGCTTCCCGAGGGTGCCGATCCCGAAGCGCTGGCCACGTATGTTTTGGCGGTCATGGAAGGCGGAGTGATGCTCTCGCGATCCTATGGGTCGGTGGATCCGTTCGATCGGACCGTGGCGCAGCTGCGCGAACATTTCCGCCTGCTGCTCAATTGCCGTCCGAGGAGTTAGTCGGAGTGCTCCCGGGATTGCTTCCGCGCGGCGTGCCGGACAGAAGCCCGGCTGCGGGCCCGAAGGCCCGACCCCACGCCGGCATCACCGGACCACTCCACTAGTTCGCTTTGCTCGCTGCGTCCGGTAGCCGGAACGCCATCAACTCCGCCGGGAATCCCTGGCCCGCAATCGCTACCACGATGTACTGCCTTCCGTTCAGCGCGTACGTCATCGGTGTGCCTGTCTGTCCCGCGGGCATGTAGACGGCGCCCACCTCGCGGCCGGAAGCCTTATCGTATGCGCGGAGCATCGCGCCCACCTGTCCGGACGGCGTCGTAAACGTGCCGCGCTCGCCAGCGATCACAAGGGTCTTCGTCACTAACACACCAAAGACGCCGGGACGGCCTGTGCGCGGAATGGTCAGGCCCTTCAACGCCGGGTTATTGCGGATGTTGTCGGGTGTTTCGCCATGCGCGATCTGCCAGACGATGTCGCCTTTATTCAGATCAATCGCCGTGATCTGCGCGTAAGGCGGCTTATTCAACGGAAGTCCTTCCACGCTGAGACCGGATGCGGCGCCTTCACCGCCGCCCCCGCCGGCGCCTGTGCGCGGAGCCGCGCTGCCAGCGATATACCGCATATCCGAACGGCCGTTCGGTGGTACGAGCCCCAGCGACGTCAGAGCTTTTTGCGACGGAATGTAGGCGATATGGGTTTCCGGATCGTAGGACCCGCCTGCCCAATTCGTGCCGCCACCGGCTGTCGCCAGCGCCAGCGTTGCATACGGACCGTCCGGTTGGCTCACCGAGGGGGGCGTGAAGATCGGACCGAGTTTGTACTTGGATGCGATCTTGAGCCCTTCGGCGTGGAGCTCGGGAGTGAAGTCGATGATGTCCGCTTCGGTGAAGCCTTGCTTATCGTACGCCGGCGGCTTCGTCGGGAATGGCTGTGTCGGGCTGGTCTTTTCACCGGGGACGGTCGACTGCTCGACTGGCCGCTCCTCAATCGGCCAGATCGGCTGCCCGGTCACCCGATTGAACACATACAAGAACGCCTGCTTGGTCGGCTGCGCCAGCGCTCTCACGGTCTGGCCGTTCTGCGTGATGTCCACGAGCATCGGCGCATCGGGAATGTCCATGTCCCAAATGCCGTGGTGGACCAACTGGTAGTGCCATTTCCGCTGGCCGGTCTTCAGATCGACCGCAACCACGGTTTCGCCAAACAGGCCGTTGCCGGGCCGATGGCCGCCGTAATAATCGCCCGTCGGCAGCTCCACCGGGAGATATGCCATACCGAGCTGCTCATCCACGCTGATCTGGCCCCACACGCCGGCGTTGCCGGTGTAGGTGGCGGAATCGTCTTCCCACGTGTTGTAGCCGAACTCACCCAATTTCGGAATCGTGTGAAAGATCCAGAGGCGCTTACCGGTTTTGATGTCGAACCCGCGGACATAGCCTTTCACGTTGGTCTTGCTGGCGGGTACTCCGCCCGGTTTGTGCGCGGCGCCGACAATGACGGTATCACCGGCCACCACCGGCGTGGCGTGCAGACCAATATCCGGATTCTCGGGATCAATTTGCTGATCGTCGTTCTCCTTCAGATCCACGATGCCGCCCGTGCCGAAGTTGGTTATGAGGCTGCCAGTCTTCGCGTCGAGCTCCACGAGCCGGTATCCCGGCGTGACGTACAAAATCCGCTCGTCGCGGCCATCGGTCCAATAGGCCAGGCCGCGTCCCGAAAGCTGCCGCGGCGCTTTCGTGCCGCGCGTGCCTTCCCGTTCGGCATGCGTCCAGAGCAGCTCGCCCGTAGCCGCATCGAGCGCTACCACGGCGCGACGCGTACCGGCCGTCGAGTACACCACACCGTTTGCCATCAAGGGCGTCCCTTCAAAGTTGAACTCCGGCCGCGGACCCAGGTTCTCGGTTTTGAAGCGCCATGCCACCTGCAGCTTGTAGAAATTGTCCGCGTTCACCTGATCGAGCGGTGAGTAGTGCGTATTCCCGAGGTCGGCGCCATAGGCCCGCCACTCGCCATTTTTCGCTCCGGTCTGTCCGGCAACCGGCAGACTGGCTGCTACGAACATTCCCGCCGCCACGGCGGCTGTGGACACCAGCCGGGAAAACGTACACTCCATAGTGATCTCCTTCGAAACGTGCAGTGTACACCATTTGGGTTATGAATTCACCGCCGAGACGCAGAGACGCAGAGAAATGCCAAAGGTGGCGGGCCGCCGGGCGTAGGTTCGGATTGTGTAGGCACTTCAGGTTGGCGCGCAGGGGTGGCAGAGGGAACAAGTGCTCGACCGGGTTCCCGGCGCGGATCACGAAGAAAAAAAACCGACCTGACACGGCGGCCTGTTCCAGCACTTGTTCCCTCTGCCACCTCTGCACGCCAACTCGAGGCTTCGTGACCGACCCAACCTACGCGCGAAGATCCGGCAATCTTCAGCCTTTCTCTGCGTCTCGGCGGTGAATCAACACCCCCGCCGATGAGCCTAGGCAGGCCGTCGGGCAAATACCGCCGCGCTCTCGTCGGCGTACACCTGCTCCCACTCTGCCAGATGGCGCATGACGACGGCCTGCCGGCCTCTGACGGGCAGGAGACAGAAGCCAATCCGGTAATCGTCGAGCAGGCGCGTGGGATCCTCGGTCAGAGCCGCCCAACCGCGGTACCGCTTGAGCACCCCCGCCCAATCGAAGATGTCGGCGCGCCCATCGATGAAGGTTTTGTATTCCGGCAACGCCCAGATCAGGTAGCCGCCCCAAGCGTAGTCATTCAGCATGGGTGCCGGCAAGCGCGCCAGGCGGATGAATTGGACTGCCTTCACCGGATTGGACGATTCAATGTTGGCTTGAATCTGCGCGGTTCCCGGAAATTTTGCTATGCACAACGCAGCGGCTAACAGGAGGATAAAAGCGTTGGTGGGCCAGTGATCGGGCCTTCGCCTCCTCGCACCACGATGCTCGGCCACCATACGAGACACTAGCGGCCCTGCGACAATTCCAAATGCAAACAGCATGCGCGAGTGCTGGACAGCCAGAAACGTCACCGGCACGAAAACCAGCAGCTCGAACGCGGATGCCCGCGCGCGGCGCATCAGGCCCGCGACTCCAATTGCGCCGAGCACCAGCACCAGCCCCAAACCACGTGGGTCATGAACGTTCGGTGGGAACCACTCCGGGACGAATGCCAGGTTGTCGTGTTGATTGAGGAAGGT
>DATJAK010000049.1:0-3293 GCA_035516375.1 Bryobacteraceae bacterium | reverse complement strand
GTGGGCCGCCAACTCCGTTTGGGACGCCCCTTTGGCGATCTCCGCTTCCACCACCGCATAATCCACTGCCTTTCCTCCACCCAGCCGACCCACAGTTCGCTGCAGCATCGCCAGATGTTCAGCCATCGCCTTTCCGACTTCTTCAAACTGCTCCGGTACCTCAATCACCATCTTCGCCATCGATCCTCCTGTTTTGGGTAGCCTTCGACAGCTTGTTCTATCAGATTCTCGGAGATTTGTCCAGCATGAGAGCCACACCCCTGAAGCTTTCTTGCCAACAACAGCCCTCTGGTCAAACGGTCACCCTCTGCCCCATAAATGGAAACGAGCCATGCTCACCACCGATCAGATCAACGATTTGCATCACCTGTATTGGGTGGAGCGCTGGCCCATTCGCAGAATCGAACAGCATCTGCGCATGAGTTGGCACACCATCAAAAAGTATTTGGAAGCACCGGCGCAGACGCCGGCGGTGCGATCCCGCGTCAGCAAACTGGATCCATTTAAACCCACCATCGCCGAACTATTGGAGAAGGACGCCAAGGCCAGCGCCGCCGTCATCGAGCAACGCCTGCGGCCGCTCGGCTATGACGGCGGCCACAGTATCCTGCGTGAGTACATCCACAACGTGCGCCCGCAGCTCCAGCCCAAGCGAGCCTTTGTGCGAATGGAGCCCGAGGCCGGTGAACGTTTCGAGGTGGACTGGGGGCACTTCGGTGCTCTCAGCTACGAGGGAGACCAGCGTAAGCTGTATGCCTTCGCGTTGGTCGATGGGCACAGCCGGATGTTGTATCTGGAGTTCACTCACAGTCAATGTTTCGAGACTTTCGTGCGATGCCACATCCATGCGTTTGCGGTCTTCAACGGGGTGAGTCGGGAAATTTACTATGACAACCTGGCCACGGCCGTGGCTGAACATGATGGCCGCCTGGTGCGCTTCCACCCGCGTTTCCTGGGCTTCGCCCGCGAATACAACTTCGTCCCGCGGGCCTGCAATCCCGCCAGCGGCTGGGAAAAAGGGAAAGTGGAACGCGGCGGCATCGGATACGTGCGCCAGAATTTCTGGCCGTTGCGTGAGTTCACCGACCTGCACGATGTGAACCGCCAGGCGCGACAGTGGCTGGCCGAGGTTGCCAATCAGCGCCTCCATCATGAAACCCGTGAGAGACCCATCGATCGCTTTCGCGCCGATGCCTTACGTCCGCTGCCAGTGATCTCTTACGATTACCGTGACACGGTGGAAGCCCTGGTCCACAAAGATCTCCGCTTGCAGTTCGATGGCAATCGCTACTGTGTTCCACACCGCTTCGTCGGACGCCGGCTCACGGTCAAAGCCGATTCCAGTTCGGTCACCATCTACCACCGCTTCCAGGAAATCGTCTCCTACGCACGCAGTTGGCGGCGTGGCCAGACGTTCGGTGCCGAACGGTTCGAGCGGGAACTGGCCGAACAACGTCCGGCGGCCCGCCGCTCACAGGCACTGCGACGCTTCCTCGATTTTCTCCGCGGGCTCTGCGCCCCCGACATCGCCGAGGGTTATCTGCGTGGCGTGGCCGATAGCGACCGTGTGCTGTCGCGCCAACTCAACGAACTGCTGGAACTGATCCGGCAGTATGGACCGGAGGCAGTGGCCGGTGCCGTCGCCAAAGCATATGTCGCTCACGCCTTCGGTGCCGATTACGTCGCCAACATTCTCCGCCAGCAGCAAGCACCGCGCAGACCGCAGCCGCCGCTTCGTCTCCGCGATCCGCGGTTGAACGAACTCGTCACCGATCCGTTGTCGCTGCTGGCCTACGATGCTTTCATTCTTGATCCCGGAAAGGAATGCGATGACTCTCCCCGAGAAACTGGACCAACTGAGCCTGTCGACGATGAGCCGCCAACTGGAGACGACGATCTCTGAGGCCGCCGCCAAGAACCTCAGCGTGACCGCCACACTGGAATGGCTGGCCGATATGGAACTGGAGGCCCGCAACCGCCGCGCCATTGAACGCCGATTCAAATGCTCGCGCTTGCAGGCGCAACCCAGTATTGACGCCTTCCACTTCCATCATCACAAGACCCGGCTGCAAAACAAGAACCGCATCCTGCGGCTACTCGACCTGGAGTTTCTGCACAAGGGTACCAATCTTGTGTTCATTGGAAATCCTGGGGTGGGCAAGACCTTCCTTTCCAAGATCGTTGGCTGGCGCATCTGCCAAGCCAATCAGCGCATCTTGTTTACCACCGCCATGGACATGCTGAATCATCTGCTCGCTTCGCAAGTAGATCACTCCCTGGTCCGCAAGCTCAAGACCTATACGGAGCCCACGGCGCTTGTCGTTGACGAGCTTGGCTACTTGGCCCTCGATCAACAGACCTCGAATCTTTTTTACCAGGTCATTTCCACGCGCCACAGCCAAAGGCGGTCAACAATTATTACTACGAACACAGCCTTCTCCGACTGGGGCAACATCCTCTTCAACACCACCATCGCCACAGCCATCGCCGACCGGCTCGTGGAGAACTCCGAGATATTCCTGCTGGGCGGAGACAGCCTGCGCAAGTCCAAGAATCCGAATCCGCCGGCCGAGTAGTTGCGACCGGCTGCGAGTAAGCGCCGCGCTGTGCGATAACCCGTCACGGAGGAGTCCGCCGGGCTAACCCCTCAACGGCGCTGCCAATGGGGGCGGGAAACCAACTCCCGCCTCCGGCTTGATACCTCACCTGCCTTTCAATGTTCAACTTCAGCGCCAATCATCTGTTCCTGCTCTCGCGGACGGAATACCGTTCGTGCGCGGTGTTCTTGATGCAGGACCGCGACACCCAGCGTGTCTATCGTCTGTACGACTTCACCAAAGCCCTGCTCATCCCGCCTGACATGGCGCACTGCATAGCAGGCAAGGTCAACAGCGCCGATAGACTCTACCTGGTGGTTGAATCGGTCCGGCCGGACACCAAACACCCTCGGAGGTCCAATGCTCCTGCTCATGTTGACGGCGCGGGAGGGGTGCTTATCGAATAGACGACAACGCTTTGCTCGCCCGGCCAAGTGCCGCGCTGCGATGCAAATCGCTGCGCGGGATCGCCGTCGTGTGCCTCGGCGCCGATGCCGGCGCTCGAAACGATGTCAAAACCGGCGGAAATGCCGCTCTTTTAATCCGGCGCTAACATCGGCAGATCGTCACGGACAAACGACCATTCGAGCAGGGTCACCGGCCCGGTCAACATACCCTTAACCGGAAGTTCGGTCAAAGACTGCGCGTAGCGCGCCCAAGTCGTCGTCATGGGGCCCGTCCGCGACACATCCCCGA
>DATJAK010000048.1:0-39002 GCA_035516375.1 Bryobacteraceae bacterium | reverse complement strand
CCTCGCCACCGCCGAGGATTACCAAGAAGTGGTGAAACACGCCGCGCGCACGTTTGAGCGCTGGCGGCTGCTGCCCGCTCCCAAGCGCGGAGAGATCGCCCGCCAGCTCGGCGAGGCCCTGCGTGGAGCAAAAGATGAACTCGGCAAGCTGGTGACGCTGGAGGCCGGGAAGATTCTGGCCGAAGGCCGCGGCGAAGTGCAGGAGATGATCGATATCGCCGACTTCGCCGTTGGGCTTTCGAGGCAGCTTTACGGGCTCACGATGCCCAGCGAGCGGCCCCTCCACCGGTTGTTCGAACAGTGGCATCCACTGGGAATCGTGGGCGTGATCAGCGCGTTCAATTTCCCCGTCGCGGTGTGGGCATGGAACGCCATGATCGCCGCGGTGTGCGGCGATTGCGTGCTGTGGCGGCCCTCCTCGGATACGCCGCTGACTGCCATCGCCGTGCAGAAGATTTGCAATCGCGTGATGGAAGAACACGGGCTCAAGGGAATTTTCAACCTGGTGATCGGCGCCAGCCGGCCGATCGGCGAAACCATGATCCACGATCCGCGCATTCCGCAGATCAGCTTCACGGGGTCCACGGAGGTGGGCCGGCACGTCGCCGAGGTGGTGGCGTCGCGGCTGGGCCGCACGATTCTCGAGCTGGGCGGGAACAACGGGATTATCGTGATGGACGATGCCAACCCCGACCTGGTGCTGCGAGCCGTGCTGTTCGGCGCGGTGGGTACGGCGGGACAACGTTGCACCACCACCCGCCGCCTGTTCCTGCAGCGCGGCATTGCGCCGAAGATTATCGAAGCGCTGAAGAACGCGTACCGGCAGGTGAAGATCGGGGATCCTCTGGAAGAGACGACCCTGATGGGGCCGCTGGTGAATCGGCGCGCAGTGGACGATATGCTGGACGGCATTCGCCGCATCCGCGAACAGGGGGGCGAGATCCTGTACGGGGGCGAACACATCATGGGCTGCTTCGTGCAGCCGACGCTGGTGCGCGCGCGGCCCGACATGCCGATTCTGAAGGAAGAGATCTTCGCGCCCATTCTCTACCTGGTGGAATTCGACGATCTCGACCAGGCCATTCACTGGCATAATGACGTGCCGCAGGGGCTGTCTTCGTCCATGTTCACCACCAACCTGATTTCGGCCGAGACATTTCTGAGCCACCGCGGCAGCGATTGCGGGATTGCCAACATCAACATCGGCACGAGCGGCGCGGAAATTGGCGGCGCCTTTGGCGGTGAAAAAGAGACGGGCGGCGGCCGGGAATCGGGCAGCGACTCCTGGAAGGCTTACATGCGCCGGCAGACGAACACGATCAACTGGTCGACGCAGTTACCGCTGGCGCAAGGGATTCACTTCACGGTCTGAGCGGCCGCCACGATCGGTGCAGAGACCTTCAGGCGAACCGGCACGGCGACGGGGTTCGAACCCTGACGCGCGTAAAACACCAAAGTGGCTTGATACACACCGGGCTTGAGGTCGCGAGGAACTACCTCTACGGTTGCGGCATCACCGCTGAAGGCCGAGCCTGGAAATGGCGTGACACCGGCGCGCAGATTGACCCTCAGCCAGTTCGCCGCGCCGGTCACGGAATAGGGCAGCTCAGGCCAGGTGCTGGAGACGAGCACGTTTTTGGTTGCCGGCGCCGGTTCGCCCAGCTTGTATTCGAAACCCAGTTCTTCGGGAGATACGCGCAAGACCGGTTTGCCGGTCACTTGCATCTGATATTCCCGTTCTGCCGAGGCGCAGTTGTTGGCAGCGCGGATGCGAAAACGGAAGATCCCCATCTGTTTGGGAACGCCGCCGATGGAGTCACCCTGGAGGCGCAATCCATCGGGGAGCACGCCACCCACTATAACGAGCGCTATATCGCCGAGCGCACAACGGCCATCGCCTTGCGTTTCGATGGTGGCGCGATAATCCGCGCCCACCGCGGCCCAGGGAAGATCCGTGGAGCGAAAGGAGAGAGACGATGCGCCGAGCAATCCGGCGCAGGAAATTGCCGCGAACGCGAGTCTACGGAATAACGACATACCGCGCCGGTACCCCCGCGGGACTCATCAGCACCTGGCTGTAAGCCGTACCCAACTGAATGCCAATCGGCTGCTCTGGATTGCGCATACCCACGCCGACTCCGACCTTTCGTTTCCAGAACCCCCAGAAGAAGCTCGAGGTTTTATAGAAAGGCGCCTGATTCGAAATGGCCATGGCCGAATCGTTTTGTTTGCCGCCGCGCTTCAAGCGGTTGGCTTCCATGGGCGGCGCGATCATGGCCGCCGGCACAATCGTTGCCGCTGCGACAGCGCCCGGCGCCGAAGCGGTAGAAGGTTGCGGTGCTGCCGAGGCCGTCAGCATCACGCGGATCATGCGTTCGGTAAGCCCTTCTTTAGCCAGCTCCGCCAAGCCATTGACGCTGGTATCGAACCGCGTACGGCTCATGGCGAT
The DNA here is from genome assembly GCA_035516375.1 of Bryobacteraceae bacterium. Lineage (GTDB taxonomy): Bacteria > Acidobacteriota > Terriglobia > Bryobacterales > Bryobacteraceae > PSRJ01. The sequence goes on along the minus strand of DATJAK010000048.1, from coordinate 36,553 downwards.
GAAGTCGGCGATGAAATTCTCATTGAAACCGGCCTGCGCCAGTACGACGATGTCGTGATTCGACAGCGTATTCTGTGTCAACGCGCTGGTCTGCGCCAGGGCAGCGGCCGACAGTACCAGCAGGAAACTGACGGACAGCAAGAAGTTTCTGTTCATAACGCTCCATTACTTCTTATCGGCCGCCGGGCGCAGGCTTTAAGATAACGCTTGACTCTGACGTTATGTCAGGCTGGAGCATGGTTACGGAAGGCCGCTACTTGAGCAAATGGTTCCAGGTGAGTGAGTTCGCCGAGGTTGCGGGAATCACCGTCCGCGCCCTGCACCACTATGACCGGCTGGGGCTTTTGAAACCCCGGCGGACCGGCTCCGGTTACCGGCTCTATTGCCTGAAGGATCTGGAGCGGTTGGAGCAAATCGTTGCGCTGAAGTTTCTCGGCATGCCGTTGAAGCAGATCAAGGCGCTGCTCAACCGCGACGCCCTCGCTTTGCCCGACGCCTTGCGCCTGCAACGGCGGATCCTCGAGGACAAGCGGCAGCTTCTTGACCGCGCCATTCGAGCCATCGAGGAAGCCGGGGAACGGCCGGACGCTCGCATGTTGCAAAAAATCATCGAGGTGATGGAAATGCAGAACCAGTCAGATTGGATGAAGAAGTATTACAACGACGAGGGGTGGGCCAAGATTCAGAATCGGCGGCCGCAGTGGACGCCGGAATGGCAGGAGCGGGTTTCGCGCGAATGGACGGAACTGTTTCGCGATGTGGAGGCCGCGCTCGGAGAAGATCCCGCGGGCGAAGCAGTACAAGCTTTGGCTGCGCGCTGGAAGAAACTGATTGAAGAGTTCACGGGCGGCGACGGCGAGGTCACGGCGGGAGCGGCGAAGGTGTGGCCTGACCGTCCCAACTGGCCCACCGGGTTTCAGCAGCAGGCCGCGCCCTTCTCCAACCAGAAGGTATGGGAATTCATGAATCGGGTGCTCGGTTCGAAGGCATAGCCAGTCTTGGCTTACTGCGGCGCATTCTGGCGGCGCTGCGCCATCGGGTTAAGACCTTGGGCGCATAGTCTATCGGTTCTACTCGGCTTACAGCTTTTTTCGGGAAGGTTTGCGCGGTTATCTTGCCCCAGGGGTCTGACAGCCAGTCGATGAGTCTACATCATGGAACATGCACAAGCGTTCCGGGTAGGCGCACCGCTGGCTGCCCTGCTCTGCTTGGTGGGATCGGCGTTCGCTCAACCGAGCTCCAAGACCGGAGCGGCTTTCCGCCTCGATCAAGTTTCTCCGCGGGACCGCGTGGCTGCGTCCGTAGATGACAACCGGACCATCGAACTTCCCGGCCAGGTTAGCCCCATGGCACGGCGTGGGTACGACCGGGGAGCGGTATCTCCCGAGTACCCCGCAGAGCGGGTCCTACTGATGCTTCAGCCGGATGCCGAGCAACAGCAAGCCCTGGAGACGCTGCTCGAAGAACAGCAGAATCCGCAATCGGCGTACTATCGCCAGTGGCTCACGCCTGAGGAATTCGGCCGGCGCTTCGGGGCCTCCAGCAGCGATATCAACCGGGTCACCCGCTGGCTCGAAAGTCACGGCTTTCAAGTGGAACCGCCGGCGGCAAGCGGACGTTTGATCGTGTTCAGCGGCACGGCCGCGCAGCTGCAATCGGCCTTTCACACCGCCATGCATACGTACGAGGTAAATGGCGAAGTGCGCCACGCCAACGCGACGGCGCCACAAATCCCCCAAGCCTTCGCCGGCGTGGTGGGAGGCATTGTTTCTCTGCACGACTTTCGGGCCCAACCGCAACATCATGCGCTTCCCGCGGCTCAAGCCGCTCCGTTACTGACCAGCGAAGGCAACTACAACGTGGCCCCCGGCGATTTTGCCACCATCTACGATGTCGATCCTCTGTACACCAGCCAGATTGACGGAGCCGGCCAGTCGATTGCCATTGTTGGCCGAACCAATGTTCCGGTGATCAGCCCGGTGCTGAATAGTGTCAGCTTCTTCCGCGCAACCACCGGGCTTCCCGACTGGATCCTCCCCACGGTGATCGTGAATGGGCCCGATCCGGGCGTCTCCTCTTCGTGGCAGGAAGTGTTGGAAGCGATGGTGGATATCGAGTGGTCCGGAGCAACAGCCCCGTGGGCGAAGATTCTGCTGGTGGTGTCGCAGTCGACAGCCACGACCGATGGCATCAACCTCTCGGCCGCGTACGCGGTCAACCACAATCTGGCGCCCGTGATGAGCACCAGCTTCGGGACTTGCGAAGCACAGCTCCAACCGTCGGAGAATCAGTTCTGGAACTCGCTTTGGCAGCAGGCCGCCGCCCAGGGGATCAGTGCGATCGTGGCTTCGGGCGATAGCGGCGCCGCCGGCTGCGATTCCGATGCAGCCGCCACGGCCACTCATGGAACCGGCGTCAACGGCATCTGCTCCTCGCCTTTTGCCACCTGCGTGGGCGGCACCGAATTCGACGACACGGCGAATCCCAGCCAGTACTGGGCGCCAGCGAGCTCAGACTCGCTCACCTCGGCGCTGAGCTACATTCCCGAAACCGCTTGGAACGAGAGCTCGAGCGGCGGACTTTGGTCAACCGGCGGCGGCGCTAGCATCTTGTATCCGAAACCCGCCTGGCAATCCGGCCCAGGCGTGCCATCCGGCGGGCAGCGGGATGTGCCCGACGTTTCGCTCAACGCCGCCGCCCTGCATGACGCGTACATCATGTATTACAACGGCGGCAGCAACAGCTTCGAACCGATTTACAATGCGGTCGGCGGCACCTCGGTGGCCGCCCCGGCCTTTGCAGGGCTGGTGGCGCTAGCCGTGCAGCACGCCGGGACCCGTTTGGGCAACGTCAACCCGGTCCTATACGGCCTGGCGCAACTTCAGGCCTCCGGCGGTGCGGCCGTTTTTCATGACATCATCAGCGGCAATAACTCGGTGCCGGGGGTGAACGGTTTCAGCGCCAGCCTTGGCTACGATCAGGCCGCCGGCCTGGGTTCGGTAGATGGCGCACAGCTAGTCAACCACTGGAACGACGGCTCGAAGCAGGGACCAACGTTCCAATTGACGGTGGCACCGTATCACGGAACGATCGTCGTCCCGGCGGGCGGCCAGGCCCAAACCACCACCGTGACCGTGACACCTAATGGTGGTTTCAACTCGCCCGTGACTCTTTCCGCCGGCACGCTGCCTTCCGGGATCACGGCCAGCTTCTCACCTGCCACGTTGCCTTCCGGCTCCGGTTCCAGCACGCTGACCATGAGCGCCCTCGAGCAGGTTGCCGCCGGGCAGTATTACATCGCCGTCACCGCGACGGGTGGCGGTTTTTCCCAAACTACGGCGCTCGATCTGGATGTGCAGCTCGGCTGCTATTACTCGTTCATCCCGGCCACGCTGGATGTGCCCAATACGGGCGGCATCATCAACACCATCGTGTACACCTCCGCCGGCTGCCCTTGGACGGCCTCGATCGACCAACCTTGGGCCACGATCACCGCAGGCAGGCAGGGCGTGGGACTGAGCATCGTTACGTATTCGATTCAGCCAAACTTCGGGGCGTCGAGCCGTTCCTTCAATCTGAGCGCGGGCAGTCCGTCGACCAGTAACCAGACGCTGGCGGTCACCCAGGACGGCGGGGCGCCACCGTTGGTGCTGACACCGTCGGTGGCGAACGTCGCCTCGGGCAGCGGAACGGGAACCATGGCCGTGTGGTCTTCCTCCGGCGCCTCCTGGACGGCTACCGCGAGCGCATCCTGGATCACCATTACCAGCGGCGCTTCGGGCGCGGGCAGCGGCACGGTCACCTATAGCGTTGCGGCCAATCCGAGCTACGATCCGCGCTCCGCCACCATCACCATCGGCGGAATCACCGCGATGATTCTCCAGGCCGGACTTCCGTGCAATTTCTCCGTCAGTCCCACGACCATCAACGCGACGGCCGCGGGAGGGGTTATCACTCTGCAAGTCACTGGCGTCACCGCCGCTTGCTCCTGGACGTCCACCCCACTCGACTCCTCACTGACGCTCACGCCAACCACCGGCAGCGGCCCTGGCTCAGCTTCTCTCACGGTGGCGGCGAATGCGAACCCCGCCAGCCGCATCAATCAGTTTTATCTTGCCAATCAGCTCATCACTGTGAACCAGGCGGCTCCTACATTCGCGCTTTCGCCGGCGTTTGCGAACGTGGCGGCAACCGCGGGAGCCGGAACCGTAGCGGTGTCCGCAATCCCCGCAACTGCGGCCTGGACGGCGGTCAGCAATTCGTCCTGGATCACACTCACGAGTTCGTCCGGCACCGGCAATCAGACCGTCTCCTACACCGTAGCCGCCAACTCGAGCCCCAATTTGCGTGACGGCGCCATCACGATTGCCGGGCTGGCTTTCCCGATTGTCCAGGCCGGCAGCGCGTGCGGCATCACCGTCGCTCCGGCGAGCCTCAACGCGACGGCCGGCGGAGGCAACCTCTCCGTCAATGTGACGACACCTGCCAACTGCGATTGGACGGCGACCAGCAACTCTGCCTGGCTTACCATCGCCAGCGGCGCTTCGGGCTCGGGCAACGGAACCGTTTCGCTCACGGCAGCGTTGAATACCACGCCGTCGAGCCGCATGGCGGCGCTCAGCATTGTGGGACAATCTGTTTCGGTGACGCAGGCGCCCGCTACGTTCTCGCTTTCACCCACCGCGGCAAGCGCTTCAGCGGCAGCTGGCACTGGAACAGTGGCCGTGACCGCTACGCCCGGGGTGACGTGGACGGCGGTCAGCAACTCGTCCTGGATTACGATTACCAGCGGCGCCTCCGCCGCGAGTAGCCAGAGCGTTTCGTACAGCGTCGCCGCCAACACCACGACGGTGGCGCGTTCCGGCATGATCACCATCGCCGGAATTCCGTTTACGATTGCGCAGGCTGGAATGGCGTGCGGTTTCGCGGTTACTCCCACCAGCGTTAACGCGGCAGTCGGCGGGAGCGCCTACTCGGCTACGGTGACGGCGCCGTCCGGTTGCGCGTGGACGGCCACGAGCGGGACTTCCTGGCTGACGATCAGCAGTGGCGCTTCGGGCTCGGGCAACGGAACCGTCTCCTACTCGGCTGCGGCCAACACCGCGGCCAGCCGATCGGGCTCGTTGACCATCGCGGGGCAATCCGTTTCAGTATCGCAGGCGGGACCCGCATTTACGCTTTCGCCTGCGTCGGCCAACGTGGGCGCAGCAGCTAGTACGGGCACTGTGGCGGTGACGGCCACTCCAGCCAGCGCCACCTGGACGGCGACCAGCAACGCCTCCTGGATCACGGTCACCAGCGGCGCGCCGGGTACCGGCAATAGGAGCGTCGGCTATAGCGTGGCCGCCAATACCACCACCTCTGCGCGTTCGGGCGCGATCACGATCGCCGGCATCTCTTTCTCGATCACCCAGGCAGGAATTACCTGCACCTTCACCGTTACTCCGGCAAGCGTCAACGCAGTCGCTGACGGGGGTACGTACTCGGCTGCAGTGACGGCGCCCGCCGCATGCGCGCGGACGGCCACTACCAGTACATCCTGGCTTACGATCAGCGCAGGCGCTTCCGGCTCGGGCAGCGGAAGTGTCTTCTTCGCGGCGGCCGCGAACACGACTACGGCCAGCCGCTCGGGCTCGGTGACGATCGCGGGACGAACCGTCACCGTGACGCAAGCGGCGCCTGCGTTCGTGCTTTCGCAAACATCAGCGAGCGTGGCCGCGGCCGGCGCGACCGGAAGCGTAGCCGTAACGACTACCTCGTCCGCCGTCGCGTGGACCGCAACCAGCAGTGCCGCCTGGATCACGATCACTAGCGGGGCTTCCAGTACCGGCAACAAAAGCGTGGCCTACAGTGTGGCCGCCAACACCAGCACGGCGGCGCGTTCGGGCACGATCACCATCGCCGGCATCAAGTTCACGATCAACCAGGCCGGATTGACTTGCAGCTTCTCCGTCACGTCGATGAGTCTCGCCGCGCCCGCGGGGGGAGGCAGTCTTGCCGTTACGGTGGCCGCCACCTCGCCCGGGTGCAGCTGGACCGCCTCTACCAGCACCGCCTGGCTCAAGGTAACCGCTGGCGTTTCCGGCTCGGGCAACGGGTCTGTTTCGTTTTCCGTTGCGGCGAGCACGGCGACGGCCAGCCGCTCCGGATCATTGACCGTGGCCGGGAAGACCGTGACGGTGACGCAGGCGCACAAGTAGCAGAGTCCATCACGTAAGAAATGCTCCCCTGTGGTCCGAAAGGCTAGGGCTTTCAACGGCGCATCAATCTGGAAGCCGACTTGCTGGCCTGAGCGCTACAGCTCGAAAACATTCGTTTTCGGCCCTTAATGAACGCGAGCTTTCCAACATTTCTGACCACCTGGCGAGAGCGGCTCCGTACTCTTCGACACATCCGGCCACTGCTCGCAATGGTCTGGCGATCTGGCCCGCGCGCGGTCACTGGCGGCCTCGCGTGCCGCGTCGTCGCGGCTTTCATGCCGTTTGCCATGTTGTCCGTGTCGAAGAGAATTCTGGACGGCATTCAGTCGCATATTACGGGAGCACTGCCGATGCACTTCTGGTGGCTGGTCGCCGGCGAGTGTGCGCTCGCAGGAATGACTGCCGTTCTCTCCCGTGCGGTTGGGTACTTTGACACGGTCTTAGCGGATCAGTTCACCAGATATACCAGCCTTCGAGTCATGGAACACGCCTCGGGCCTGGACCTCGAGTCGTACGAGGACCCGGTTTTCTACGACAAGCTGGAGCGCGCCCGCGTACAAGCGACTGATCGCATCTACATGATTCAGGCAATGGGCCTCGGCATTCAGAGGTGATTGATGACTACCCGTCGCATTTCAGCAGCTACAGCAGGCGGAGACATCGCTGGGTGCGGGGCGACTGGCAGATTCTGCGATGGATCCTGTCGCGCGTACCGGACGCTCGCGGCAGAATGACTCCCAATCCGATTTCTTTGATCTCTCGATGGAAGATTGCGGATAACCTGCGGCGAAGTCTTTTTGAGCCGAGTCTTTTGTTGCTCCTGTTAGGTGGCTGGCTGTTCCTGCCGCAGTCGCCTAGGTACTGGACGATCGCCGCTGTTGTCGTCCTCGCCATTCCCACTTACGCCAGCCTGCTGTTCACGCTTCCGAGCGCTCCTTGGAAGGGCCGTGAAATGGTAGCTTGGGCGCGGGGCGCGGGGCGCTCGTTCGTTGAGGGGAACATCAGAGCCCTGTTCGACCTTATCTTTTTGTTACACCAGGCGCTGCTATCCATCGACGCGATTTTCCGCTCGCTCGGCAGGGTCTTTGTAACCAAGCGCAGACTGCTGGAGTGGGAAACCGCAGCGGAGGCCGAGAATGCAGTCAGGTCCACGGCGACCGTCGATATTTATTTACGATGGGCTCCCTGGGTCTCGATCGCGCTGGCGCTGATTGTCTGGAAGGTTCGCCCGTCGGCTCTTCCCGCGGCCGCGCCCATCCTGTTCCTATGGCTGGTCTCTCGCCGGGGCTCGGCATGGCTAAACCGCCGGCCGCGCACGGGGCGCTGCACGTTGCGTGAAAAGGACACCCAGTTGTTGCGGAATGCGGCCGACAAAATCTACCGCTTCTTCCACGATTGGAGTACTCCGGCGATCAACTGGCTGATCCCCGACAACGTGAGCGAGGGCGCCGAGGCCGAATTAAAACTTTCACCAACCAATCTCGGTTTGTTGCGTGAATGCGCGGATTGCCACGGTCCATCTGGGCCTCGCGCCGTTAGCCGAGTTTGTGTTCGAAACGCGGAAGACCCTGGACACGGTAGTCAGCAAGACCAAAATATCGCGGGCATCTGCTCAACTGGTATGACGTGGTCTCGTTCGCCCCGGTCGGCCGCCAATTCATCTCCACAGTTGACAGTGGTAATCTGGCGGCGAGCCTGTGGGCCCTCTCATTCGCGGCTGAGCCCTCGGTGAGACGCGGCAGATCTGAGGAACTCACCGGGGAGCTCCGCGAAATCGCCGAAATCTGCGATCGGCTCGTGCGCGAAATGGATTTCCGTTTTCTCTATGACAAGCGCAGAACCGCGTTGAGCATTGGTTACGACCTTGAAAAAGATCTTAGGGAACCGGCGTGCTACGACCTGCTGGCATCAGAGGCGCGCATCGGCTATTTCGTCGCGATTGCGAAGGGGGACATCCCGCAAGAGGCATGGTTCCAATTGGGGCGAACCCACACAATGATCCGCGGCACGTGCATGCTGCTCTCCTGGACAGGCACTATGTTCGAATATCTCATGCCCGTTTTGTGGATGCGTCACTACGCCGGCACGATGACCGAGCGGAGTGTTCGTGCAGTCATTCGCGCGCAGCGGGAAGACGCGCGCCGCAAAGGCGTGCCCAGGGGCATTTCCGAAGCGGCCTGTCTGGCGAAGGAGCGCTTCGGCTACAAGGCTTTCGGGCTTCCAGAACTGGCTCTGCACAGGGTTCCCAAGTCTGTCGTGGTTTCTCCCTACGCCTGCTTCCTGGCAGCAGCGCTCGAGCCGGCGGCGGTAGTGGCAAACCTGCGACAGATGGAGGAATTTGGTTGGACCGGCCGCTACGGCTATTACGAATCCATCCAGTACACCAGTGGCGGGGCGGAGCCGATCCGGATCTGGATGGCCCATCATCAGGGGATGAGCCTGCTCGCCATCACCAACCTGCTGTTCGATAATCAGATCCAACAGTATTTCCACGCCGAACCGCAGGTGATGGCGACCGAGTTATTGCTGCATGAACGCGTGCCTGACGTGGCGACGGCGGCGCCGCGCCCGATGATGCTTCCGGGTGGTAGCAGAGCCCGTTACTGCCGGACTGTGAAGGTGGCCTTCAGTCATGAGAGCGATTAGCAGGTAGCTGAAAAAGGGCGACCCTGGCCTCCGCTCCCCTTACGATCGTGGCCCGGCAACTGCTTGCGAACTCGATGCCGCGTTACCGAGCCGCGCGCGTGAGCAAGCGGTTTTCGGACCTTTTCAGCCGCCAGTTGGGTCGTCAGTTCTCTTCTCGATGCTGGACGGGAGCGCTGCTCCGGCTGCGCCGACGCTTCGGAGCAGAATGGCTGCCGTGGTTGGTCGACTGATGGGAAGCAGCGCTATCCCCCGATTCTACCGGATGAGGCGGAGAGTCCGACTCCACCGGGTGTGCGCTTGCGGACGAATCCGTCGAAGGGCGTAGCAACCCCGCCAATTGGAACGCGTGCTGCGCTTCCGAAGTAGCCATGACGTCGGTCCATACAGACAAGCTCCGCACGTTCTCCGCCATTAGCAGCATGATTCCCAGGTCGATGCCAATCACATCGGGGCCGTACCAGTCCGCTTCCGGATGAAAGGCATCGCGGAACCCGAATCGGCACCACAGATTCTTGCCATAGCGGTCCTTCATGTTCTGGAGAACCTCGCCGCACAACTGGGGCAGGAATACGATAGAACCGCCCGCCGCACAGGGTACCAACGTGCCATCGGGCGGGCTGCTGGCGGACCCCCAAACGCGGTAACCTTTCCGGGAGTCCGACGCGGTTACGCGCCACATATCCGGGCCAAACCATGGGTATTCCTTCGAAAGGCTCATACAGTACAGCCGGTGCGCCTGGGTGGCCCGTTGGGAGTTGTTGAAGTAGTTCGCGTAGTGGTCCACACGATCGCGAAAATCAAACCACGCATGCGAGTACTGATGGACGAACAGCGGGGCGCCGGCGTCGATAAAAAAGATGCCCTCGTAGTCGCTCATGGGCCGCTGCCAGGAGTTCCAGCAGGCCGGCGGGATCGGGTGTGTTTCCGAAGACAGCGCCAATAGGTACATGGCCAGCAGTTCGGAATACGCGTCCCAGCGATACTGCAGAAAGCCGCTCTCGGGCACCCAGCCATGCGAGAGTAGTTGTCCGCCATTCAGCATCCACTGCCAATCCGCGCGGTTCAGCAACCCGGACGCCATCCTTCGGATCTCTTCGTCATCCCAGTAGGCCTTGGCATGCAGCGCTCCACACAAAAGCCATGCAGTGTCCACGGAGGACACTTCACTCTTCCAGATCCGCTGGCCCGTGGCCGAATCGAGATAGCGCTTCACCTGCTTCGAATCGCGCGAGCGTGGGACTGTTTGCGCCAAACTGAAGCCTTTTGAACCCGGTGCGGATGAGAGCACTCGAACCTCCACTCGCTTGCGAGAACTAGAACCTGTCCTCTAACGAGAGCGAGCAGATTTGAGATCTTCGCGGATATCCAGCGCGCGAATCAGCCGGTGCAGGTAGTTCGGATGCAAGCCCAGTAACTTCGCCGCTCGATCGTGTTCGTAGCCGGCTTGCTCGAAGGCGCGCAGAACCACCTGCTTCTTGGCGTTCTCGACCGCCTCTTCGTACAGCGTCGCAGAGATTTCTCCGTGACGTTCTTCGCGCACCGTCTCCGGCAGATCCTCGGGCAAGATAGTCTCTTCGACGCCCAATACCACGGCCCGTTCGATCGCGTTTTCCAGTTCCCGAACATTGCCCGGCCAGGAATGGCTTTGCAGGTAAGCCTTCGCCTGCGGGGAAATCCCGGCGATGCGGCGGCCGCATTGTTGTGAGAATTTCTTGGCAAAGTGCTCGGCCAGCGGCAGAATATCCTCGGGACGCTGGCGCAGCGGAGCCGCCATGAGAGTAACGACATTGAGGCGGTAATAGAGGTCCGGCCGGAACGCTCCCTTCCCGGCCGCCTCGGCGAGATCGCGGTTGGTGGCGGCGATCACCCGGATATCGAGCTTGATGTTCTCGGTGCCCCCCACTCGCTGCAGTTCGCGTTCCTGCAGCACGCGCAACAGCTTGGCCTGCAACAGCGGCGAGAGTTCGCCGATCTCATCCAGGAAGACGGTCCCGCCCTGAGCAGTCTCGAGTTTTCCTTTACGTTGCGAGACAGCGCCCGTGAAGGCGCCCTTCTCGTAACCGAAGAGCTCGCTTTCCAGCAGTGTATCGGTGAGCGCCGCGCAGTTGATGGCGACAAAAGGCCCTGCGGATCGGGGGCTGTTGCGATGGATGGCGCGCGCGATCAGCTCTTTCCCAGTCCCGCTTTCGCCAAGAATCAGGACCGTCGAATTCGAGGGCGCAACCCGCGAGATCTGCTTCTGGAGGTCCTTTAACCGGGCGCTGCCCCCGATCATGCCGTGCTCGACGCGAACCTGTTCCCGAAGGAGGTCGTTCTCGGCGTGCAACCATTCGATCATCGCCGCATTTTCCCAGGCGATCCCCGCCATGCCGGCCAAGGCCGTCAGCAACTGAAGGTGCTGGTCCCGGAACACCTTCCTCCCCGAGGCAGTGAAATACAGGATGGCTTCAATTTCGTTGCGGGAGATGATGGGGGCGGCCAGCGTGCTGGTGACTTCATCCGACAGAAGTATGGCGATCCGTTCCGTGGATAGCCTCGCGACGAGTGCGGCGTCCGCCTCGAATGGATTCCCAGCCTGGGCCAGAACCACGTAGGGCGCCGCGGGATCCGGCGAAGCAGCCAGCACTCGACCGCTTTCGGCCGGCAGTATCTCCATGAACAGGCCAATGACATGCCGTGCCAGGCTGGTTTGCGCTTCTGTGTTTTGTGCGTCGTGCAAGGCGCGGAACGAATGCAACAACGTGCTCACTCGCATCAGCAGACGTAGATTCTGATTGGACTGCAACACCTGATCGAGATCGAGGTCCTCCAGTCCGGCATCTGAAAAGAATTCTGAAGTGTTCAGGTCAATGGTGTGATAAGTCAGGCTGGAGTCCAGGGCAGATTGATCGTCCCCGTCGTGGAAGACGAAAACCGAGGCCCCTATCTGCAGCCGGTCGTTGTCGGCAAGTTCATGCTCAGTGATCTTCTGCCCGTTCACAAGGGTCCCATTGTGGCTGTTCAGGTCGACCACCTCCATTGCCCGGCCAGACCGCTTGATGACACATTGATTCCGGGAGCAGCCCTTGTCGGGCAGATCCAGATGGTTTTGCGCGCCGCGTCCGATCGTCCAATCGCCGTCGGGCAGGGAGAACGTATGGCCAGTCAGCGGACCCTCAATCGCCACCAGGCAGGGATTCATGATTCACTCACCGTTCGGTACACTCGATTATCTTCCAGGTTCTCAAATGCTCTCCAAGCAGATTTCTTGGGAGCCGCAACCCGTTCATTTTCAATAGATTCGGCTGGGTACCGTGAGTGGCGGACAGCGTGCCTTTGTGTGGCCGCGCTTCGAAATCGAAAACCAACGAGGCCGCAGAAAATCAGGAGAGAACAACATGAAACTGAATCGTAGATTGGCAATCGCACTCGGAATTACCGCCCTCTTCGGGGTCGTGGCTGTACAGGCACAGGAACAGCAGCGAGTCAACGTGCCTTTCGCATTCGAATTGGTGGGTCAGAGTTTGCAGGCCGGAACTTACATGGCCATTAGCGACCTTGGAGGACCCCTGCGCATCGAAAATACCGCGACGGGTCATAGCTTGGAACTCGTGCCTGTGCTCGTGGGGCTGACCAACAGCGATCATTCGAGCATGGTATTTCGCTGCTACCCCTCCGAATGCTTCCTGAACCAGATCAGGTTCGCCGGAAGCCAGAGGGTGTACCAGGTGCCGCCATCGAAGCGTGAGAAGGTTCTAGCGAAGGCTGTGCGCCCCGCGGTCGCCGTGGTTGCAATGCGGTAGAACTCCGGGTGGGGCGGTTCAGGAAAGACCGCTCTTGAGGGACGCAATGCGCAATGCTGAAATATCAAACACTTAGCCTGGGGAGCGTCCCTCCGTTGCATGGCCTCGCGCAGCGGGCAGACCGCTCCCTTTGGACGCGGCTCGGTATAACGGCGCGTTTGCCGAGCCGCGATTGCGTTTCAGAGCCCCGACCAAAGGGAGCGGACCAGGAACTACGCATAGCTCTCCATAATTCGAAGTTAAAATCCACTCCAGACGCGGGCGGTTCGCTGCTAGGCAGCAGTTGGACAATCCCGACATCCATAACCAGGTAAACCTGCCGATCGTCGGACGCCCTTGCAGATCGCGGACGATCTCCTCTCGCGCCAGACCGCGTGGGATAGCCCGACGCGTATCGCGCCCGTGTCGGCACGCGCCTCCCCAATCAACAGCTGCGCTGGTTTTCCGGCCACACGAGGAGTAAGCTCTTGGAGATCGGGAAGTCCCGGCTCGTAGCTCGGAGGAGGAGAGGGTTCGATGAAAAGCACAATTTCGAAACTGTTGACGGCTTACGAAACTGGAAAAATGTCACGGCGCGATTTGGTTCAGGGACTGGCGCTGCTAGCGGCAAGTTCAGTCACCGCGTCGGCTGCGGGATTCCAGGGAAACAGTATCAATCACGTCTCCCTGTTTGTCAGCAACCTGGAGCGATCGACTGACTTCTACCAGCGCGCCTTCGGTTGTACCGTAAACAAACGGGACGGAAACAACCAGCTGATGTTCGGAAAGAATTTTCTGGTCCTGCGGCCTGGCACTCCGCCAGCCAAAGTCGATCATTTTTCGATCGGCGTCGATAAATTCCAAAAGGATTCGGTGGCCGCCGATCTCAAGGCCCGCGGAGCGACCCCAGTCGATCAGCAAGGAGGCGACTTCGGTTTCCACGTAGTCGATCCGGATGGGTTCCCGGTGCAGATCAGTGCCAACAATCCGGCGTGAGCCCTGGACACTACACGCGTTGAGAAAAGGAGATGGCTCATGAGAAGCAAGGTGTGGGCGCCGGCTGTCTTGATCGTGGCGGCGCTGCTGGCGTGGCATGCCCGCGGACAAGGAAATCGGCCGCAGATCCCGCTGTTTGAGCCGGATCCGCTCTGGTCGCAAGCATTGCCGAATAACTGGGTCACCGGTCAAGTGGGAGGGCTCGCGGTCGATTCCCACGACAACCTGTGGGTCTTTCACCGCCCCACGACAATCCCAGACAGCGAGAAAGGCGCCTCGCTGAATCCGCCGCAGTCGGAGTGCTGCGTTCCCGCGCCCTCGGTTTTGGAATTCGACCCGAACGGAAGATTTCTCCAGGCGTGGGGCGGTCCGGGGCCGGGATACGAATGGTTTACCTCGGAACACGGCATCTTTGTCGACTACAAGGACAACGTGTGGCTGAGCGGAAGCGCGCAGACCGATAACCACATCCTCAAGTTTACAAACAAGGGGAAGTTTCTCATGCAGATCGGGCATGCGGGAGAGAATCGGGGCAGCAACGACACCGACAACGTTGGCGGCCCCGCAGGCCTGTTTGTGGTTCGGAAAACCAACGAGCTGTTTGTGGCTGACGGATACTTCAACCACCGCGTCATCGTGTTTGATGCCGATACCGGCGCGTACAAGCGACACTGGGGCGCATACGGGAAGCGTCCCGATGACACGCTGAAGTTTCCGCCGCGCGCGCAGCTCATCCAGGGACCGCCGCCCGAAGGTTTCAACAACCCCGTTCACGCGGTGCTGGTGACGAACGATGATCTGGTCTACGTCGCCGACCGCACCAACAATCGGCTGCAGGTGTTTCGGCCGGACGGGACGTTCCTCAAGGAAGTATTCATCTCGAGGAATACGCTGCAAAACGAAGGGACCGTGCACGCGTTCGCGGTGTCGCCCGATAAAGAACAGAAATTCCTCTACATCGTGGATGGTTCCAACAAGGCGATTCGTGTTCTGAACCGGCAGACGTTGGAAATTGTGGGGTCGATTGGCGGGCACGCGGGACATAACGCGCGGGAGTTCTTCCATATTCACAGCTTCGCCAGTGACTCCAAAGGGAACTTGTTTCTCGGCGAAGTCAACAACGGGCAGCGCTACTACAAGTACGCATTCAAAGGTATGGGATCAGCCCCAATCGTCACGTCAACGCGATGAGATCACAATAATGACGCGGATCCGAGATCGCCATCAACTTTGCGAGAATTGCCCAATCCAATCGAGGCCATCACGGCACGGAATCCCATATCGTCGTGGATGTGATCGAATCGGGGATCGACGCCCAGCCAGATCAGGCCGCGGGCCCGCTCCTTCACCGCCGCTTCCAGGTGATCGAGCATTGCGTCGGTTTCTTTAAGGCCGAGACGGATGACAGCGAGTGCTAGCGGCACTCCAGCAACCTGGTTCAGAATCTGGTTTGCGCCTGCAGCGTCTCCCATGGCGGCGCGGCAATGGCCGGCATCGGCAAGTACAGCCGGGTTGTTGCCGCTCAGGGCGAGAGCCCGGTCGAAACATTCAATGGCCTGCGGAAACAGCCCTTGCGCTTCGTACACGCGTCCCATCGTCCAATGGGCATGATAAAAATCCGGGGCAAGTTCGAGCGTCGACTGCAGCTGCCGAATCGCGGCCGGATAGCGTCGCAAGCGGTAATAACAGCCGCCGACGGCTGTGCCCAGGAGGGGCGCCGCAGGGTCGAGTTCAAGCGCTACCTTCATTTCTTCAAGAGCTTCGTCGAGGCGCTGGAGCGGAGTCAAGAAATCCAGGGCGTGATGGAAGTGCAGGTCCGACGTCGTTGGACCCAGCGAAAACGCTTTCAGGAACTGTTCGCGCGCGCCATCCCAGTTCCAATCGAAGCCGGATGTAATTGCCGCTCGTAAGCACCAGGCCGAAGGCAGCCCGTCCTCGATGGCAAGCGCGGCCTCTAGTTCGGCTTTGGCCTTCGGCATGACTTTCAGGGGAGACTCGAAGCCATACCAACCTTGCAAAGCGTAGCAATCCGCCATTCCGACGTGGGCCAAAGCATATTCGGGCGCTAGTTCGACCGCTTGGCGGAAGAGGCTAAGCGCGTCCTCCACACCCCGCGGCGTCTGAAGATTGAAGGCGTACCGGCCCCGCAGGTAGATCTCATGGGCGCTGAAGTTGCTCGTGCCACCGCGCGGATGTTCGAGTTCGAGGTCCGTGCCGAGCCATTGCCGCAAGTGCTCGACGATGGCGCGGGTCAGTTGATCTTCGACGTCGAACAACGCGCGCATCTCACAGTCGAAGCGCTGCGACCAGATCTGGTAGCTGTTGGAGGCCCTCACCAGCTGCGCGGTCACCCGAACTCGCTCGGCCGCGCGCCGCACACTGCCGAGCACCAGCGCGCCGACTCGCAGGCGGCGTCCCACGTCGCGCAGATCGAGTGAGGGGGACTTAAACTGGAAGGTCGATGCGCGCGAAACCACCTGCAGGCCGCGCACCTGGGTGAGCGCGTTGGTAATCTCCTCCGTCAGGCCGTCGCTCAGGAACTCGTCCTCCGCATTTTGGCTCATGTTCAAAAAGGGCAGCACTGCCACCGCATGTACACGCTCTTTCCCCGTGGAAAGCCGCGCGGAGGCAAGGTTCGCACTCGGCAAACCGCCGATAGAAGCGGACGGTCCTGACGTCGCCTTCTGTGGCGCAGTCTGCAGGATTCGCATCAGATCCGCTGCCAGATCTGCGACCGTCTGATAACGTTCCAACGGCTCTTTCGTGAGTGCTTTGTCAACGATGTCGTCGAGTTCGGGCGGCAGGGCACGCCGCAACGACGAAAGCGGCGGGGGATACCCGTTCAGAATCGAGTGCGTAAGCTGGGCGAAATCGCCCGCGAATGGCATCTGCCCCGTGATGGCTTCGTAAAGCACAACGCCCAGTGCCCAGATGTCCCCGCGGGCATCGTTCACCCCCGATTCGAATCGTTCCGGCGCCATGTAAGCAGGTGTGCCCACGTGCTCGATGGTCAGGGTTGAGTCGCTCGTGCTACCAACACTGGCCAGCCCGAAATCCAGCAGCCGGGCGCAGTTCTTGGCGTCGACGACGATATTGGCACTCTTTACGTCTCGATGGATCACCTGGCGCCGATGCGCTTCGGCCAGGGCTTCCGCTATCTGGATGACTATGGAAATGGCGACAGTCCAATCCAGCGGGCCCCTGCGGATTAATTCGCGGAGAGGCATCCCCTCGCAATACTCCATCGCAATGAAGAGCTGGCCATCGTGCTCGTCGACTTCGTAAACGGTGCAAATGTTCGGGTGGTTGAGCGCGGCAGCCGAGCGGGCTTCCCTCAGAAAACGCTCCCGCCCGCGATCGCTGGTCACGCGATCGGCGCTGAGAAACTTAATGGCTACTCGCCGGCCGAGCTTCAAATCCTCTGCCTCATAGACGACGCCCATGCCGCCCTCGCCGAGCTTCCGGATGATTCTGTAGTGCGAGATGGTTGAGCCTACCACTACGACCTCGATTATACGGGGTGCCGCGAGCCGGATTCACGGAAACACCCATGAGTTGACCTGGCTTAGAAATGTGTACATAATTGTGGGGTTTCCGAAGCTCGCCATGCGCATGGAGAGTCTGGAGGTAAAAAAAGCCCGTCGCGTACCGATGGAAAGCCCCATCGCGCTCCTGAAGTGCGGGGTCGAGCGATGGAACGCCTTCCGGCGGGAGCATTCCGACTCTATTGTTTTTGAATCCATCATCCTCGCCGACGCGCAGCTGGCCAATATTGACATGCATTCGGTCCTGCTCATGGCGTCGGATTTGCGACGTACGAACTTGACCAACGCCATTCTAGAGCGCGCGATTCTGCGGCATTCAAACTTCCGTGGATCAGACCTCCGTCACGCCATCCTCGATGGCGCCGATTTATTTCACGCCGATTTATCCGGCGCGGACTTGCGCGGCGCGAGCCTGGTCTCCGCCTTTCTGAAACGGACGGATTTGACCGGTGCCGATCTGAGCACGGCGCAGGGTCTCACTACCGCCCAAGTCACTGAGGCTTATGGCGACGGCCGCACCAAATTGCCCGAAGGCATCGTTCGCCCAGCCAACTGGATTTTGTAGGGCGGCGCTAATCACCATGCGATTTCACAGCGGAAGATTCTGGCAGAGGGTTCGGTGACCGATACGAAGGAACCGGTGCGGGTCGCGGTGATCGGAGGGGGCTGTGCCGCGTTAACAGCGGCTTTCGAGCTCACGCGCCCGGAACATAGCGGCCAGTACCAGGTGACCGTTTATCAGATGGGATGGCGGCTTGGCGGAAAGGGCGCCTCTGGACGCGGAGTCGCCGACCGCATTGAGGAGCACGGGCTGCATCTGTGGATGGGTTTCTACGAAAACGCGTTTCGGCTGATGCGAGAGTGCTATGCCGAGCGGCATCGCGCTTTTCCCAATTGCCGCTTGGCCGGTTGGCGCGATGCGTTCCAGCCGGCGCCGGACGTCTGCGTGGCCGATCGCACGCCGGATGGATGGGCATTCTGGCAGGCGCATTTTCCACCGGGCCACGGGGAGCCGGGCGACCCGACGACGGCGGGTCCCTTCACCGTGCTCGCATACCTGCGGCAGTCGGTAATGTTGATCGGTGAATTGCTGCGCTCCGCAGCTGCGATGGAAGCGCCTACCGACACAGGAGACCCGGTCTATGCTGGGCGGGAGAGTGCCGCGCATCCGGATCGTTCCGCCGCCCAACAGCCCGCCGCGCTCGCCTCCGCCGTGAGCGCGCTCTTCCGATATGGGCAGCTGGCGACCACTGCCGCCATCATCGAGGCCGGTGATTTCCTGCGGCAAGCCATCGATCAATTCCCACAACTGTTTCGCGACACCGCTGCTATTCCGCTACAGCTTGTCGATGGGATAGGCGCGGTAGCGCGACAGCAGCTCGATCTGCTGGTTGCGGGAGATGGCGAACTGCGCCGGGTGTGGCAGGTGATCGACCTGATCCTCGCCATTCTGCGAGGCGCGATCCGAACCAACCTGGCATTCGATCCACGCGGCTTCGATGCGATCAACGATTATGATTGGCGCGAATGGCTGCGTCTGAATGGCGCGTCCGAGCAGTCGCTCGATTCAGGGTTCCTCCGCGGGATCTACGATCTCGCATTTGCGTTCGAGGAAGGCGATCGACGGCGCCCACGCTTGGCCGCTGGCGTGGCCCTACGCGGCGCAATGCGCATGTTCTTCACCTACCGTGGTTCGCTCTTCTGGCGAATGAATGCGGGCATGGGCGACATCGTTTTCGCACCCCTATACCAGGTGTTGAAACAACGCGGGGTTCGCTTTGAGTTCTTTCATCGGCTGCGAAATGTGGGGCTTTCGCCGCACGAGAGCGGCGAACCTTACATAGAAGCGCTGGATTTTGACGTACAGGCGCGCGTGAAGGGCGGCGAATATCAGCCCCTGATCGACGTCCATAACATCCCGAGCTGGCCCGCAAGTCCGGACTACACGCAACTGGAGGGTGGCCCCGCTCTGGCGGCCGAGGGCCGCGCGTTTGAGGCGGTATGGGAAGGGCGCCATGCCGGCGCCAAGACGTTACGGGTCCAGCACGATTTCGATTTCGTCGTACTCGGCGTGAGCATCGGCGCCTTGCCGCATGTGGCGCGCGAGTTGATTGAGCGGGAGCCGCGCTGGCGTGACATGGTCCGGCATGTCAAGACAGTGCCCACGCAGGCCTTTCAAATCTGGCTGCGGAACGATGTGCGCGAGCTCGGTTGGATGCGCCCTCCGGTAAACCTTTCGGGTTTCGTAACGCCGTTCGATACATGGGCGGACATGAGTCATCTGATTCCCGAGGAAAGTTGGCGTGAGCCGGTCAAGAGCCTTGCCTATTTCTGCAGTGTCCTGCCCGACGGCGCATGGGACCGCACCCTCAGCGAAGGATTGCATCAAGAGCAGAGGGAGGTAGTGCGAACCAACGCAGTCCGTTTCCTCGAAAATGAGGTGCGTGCGCTGTGGCCTCGAGCGGCGCGGGAGGGCGGCGGCTTTCGTTGGGAATTACTCGTCGAGGAAGAGAATCATCATGCGGGAAACGGGGCGTCCCGCTCTGGCGAGTGCCGCTTCGATACGCAGTTCTGGACGGCCAATATCAACCCGAGTGATCGATATGTACAATCGCTGCCGGGCAGTCTGGCCTATCGAATATCTCCCCTGGACATGACCTTCGATAACTTGACGATCGCCGGCGATTGGACGGCGACCGGTCTCGACACAGGCTGCATCGAATCCGCGGTGATTTCGGGACTACTGGCCGCACATGCTATTTCCCGGAAACCAGCGCTCGGTGACATTGTGGGATACGACCATCCATAGAGTGGATCGATGAACCCATCTACTCCACGACTCACGCGGGTGGCCCCAGAGGGGAGCGGACCGATTCGCAATCCGCTGCTCAATGCGAGGCCGCGAGCCGGGTCAGGGCCAGGATCGCCCCCGGACGCTTCTCTGCGCGGGGCTCTGGAATGCGCTGTCCAAACAGCGTATGCTGTTATCGACGAATACATGCAGCGTGGCTATGAAGCTGCGCGTCACAGTCAGGATCGCCAAAACGGGACAGGTCATATGAACAGCGAAAGACCGAACTATGGCAACTTGTTCAACCCCTGGGGGCCGATGACACCGCTCATGGAGCAATGGTCCGCGGCGGTCCGGGCGTGGACCGACGCGTGGTCCGCCTTCTTGCCGGGCGGGAGGCCAGGGGCGTGGCCGTCGCAGGCTTGGACTGCGGCAGCAACCGGTTACGCCGCCGGAACGCCTACGCCGCCTGTGTCTGTGGAGGTGGCCTCGCTTCGCCCCACCGAAGTCACGGTGCAGCTGAAGCCGGGCGCCAGCCTGACGGACCTGGTGGCGGACTCATTTGTCCCGCCCCTACTCAAGGGCGTTTCGGTGCAGAACAAGGCAGGACGCATTCAGGTGCGCGTCTCCGTTGCCAACGAGCAGCCCGCAGGTCGCTACAACGGTGTCATTCGGGCCGCGGGCGGAAGCATCGTCGGCGATCTGACCGTGGTGATTGCCGAACCGGGCAAGGACGCGGCCTAAGTCGCGACTGTTATGGATGCGCCTGCCGGAAGCCTGGTGTCATCCACCTTGCGGGAGTATGGCGACGCCACCCGGGCGGTCCTGTTCGACTATCTCCCCGCGGCCGAACCGCGCCGCTATCTTTACGATCTGGTGGCCGATTATCCACGACGCGGCGGCCGCGCCCTTCGCCCCACGCTCTGCATCGCTACGGCTCGCGCATTCGGCACGCCCCTGGAAGTGGCTCTGCGCACAGCCGTCTCGATCGAACTGATCCACAACGCCATGCTCATCCACGACGATATCGAGGATGAGAGCGAACAACGGCGCGGCAAGCCGACCATGCACGTGGCCGAGGGCATCCCCATCGCCATCAACGTCGGAGACACGCTCTCTCTGCTGTCCATGCGGCCCCTGCTCGACAACCGGCACACGCTGGGCCCCGACCTGTCGCTCAGGATTCTGGAAGAAACCGAGCGTATGGCACGAGAGTCCGCCGAGGGACAGGCACTGGAACTCGGCTGGAGGCGCGACAATGTGACCGACGTGACGGAGGCTGACTACCTCCTCATGGTCCTGAAGAAGACCTGCTGGCTGGCAACGATTCATCCCAGCCGCATGGGCGCGCTGATCGGCTCGGTCGGGACAATCGATCTCGATCGATGTATCCGGTTCGGTTTCTTCTTGGGAGCCGCGTTCCAGATTCAAGACGATTTGCTCAACCTGGAAGGTGACGCTACGGCATATGGGAAGGAACTCGGCGGCGATATTCGGGAAGGCAAGCGCACGCTCATGCTCATTCACCTGATCTCGAAAGCCGCGGATGCCGAGCGCGACCGCCTTCGCTGCCTGCTGGGGCGGCGGCGGGAGGATCGTACCGAAAGCGACGTATCGTGGGTGCTGGAGCGGATGGATACTTATGGGTCTCTCGACTATGCGCGGCAGGTCGCGCACGGACTCGCCGGCGCCGCCCAATACGAATTTGCCAACCTCTACGGACACCTCCCCGACTCGCGGGATAAGCGATTTCTCGAAGCGCTGCCCGTGTGGGTGATCGAGAGGAACTGAGTAACGGAGAACCGATGACGCGCGAAGAGTTCACTAGCAGGTTGCCCGAGTTCACGCTCGATCCTCTACCCGTAAAGCCGCCATTCGTGTTCAACCACATGTCGGCCCGCGTCTTCCCACTGCGCGCGAGTCTCGACGCGCTGCAACAGGTCTGCGACGGCTACCTCAACATCGTGCCGCCGAAGGTCGGCTACTTCCGTGCCGCGGCGCCGTACGTGCTTTTGATGGTGATCGACTACGGACAGCTGGAGGAGGCCGTCGCGCGCATCGGATGGTTCGCGCAGTTGGAAGTGTTTTTCGGAATACCGGTCGAATGGTATCAGCTCGTGAACGGCCAGTGGGTGTTCCACGACTGGGCGATGATCACGCCGTACATCTTCGTGGATGATGATTTTTCAGTGCCCATGGGCCGAACCGTGTACGGGTTTCCCAAGATCCTGGCCCGGGTGACGAAGACCGAGAGTCACTGGATCAAGGACCCCAACGCGCCGGTCACGCTGGCGCGCGTGGAGACCACGGTTTTTCCGGACGCTTATTCCGGCACGGGTCTCGAAACGCGCAAATTTCTGGAAGTAAATTGGGAATCGCTGTCCAACGTTCGCATACCGTTTGATCCGACCAGCCCGATCACGCCCTGGGGGATGGCATCGAATCTGGCGAAAGCTGTCGGCGGATTCGCCCGCGACGCCATGTGGATGGCGCAGGCGATGAGAATCTTTCCTGTCAATCCCGGCTCCGATCCGGCGGCTCTCCCCGCGATGATGGCCCGCCTCACGCCGCTGTTCGCGCCCGGCGGAACTGGCATTCTTCAAAATTCGCTCAATCTCAAACAGTTTCGCCGCTCTGATCATCCCACTGGAATCTGCTACCAGGCGCTGACAAACGGCCGTATGAAGATGGTGGCGTTCAATGCCGGCGGCCTGCTGGGTGAGGAACACATCGTACTTGGCGACCTAAGCGGCGGCCACTCGATTAAACTCTACGATTATTCTTCGCTGCCCATTGCCCGCATGCTGGGCCTCGAGGTACACCGGCAATGGCGCGACGCCGATGCCAGAGTGGCCGAGTTAAAGCCGGTGATGCCATTCTGGATGGACCTGGATCTGAAGTACGCTCAAGGCCAAAACCTCGCGTGGCGGATTGACGACGGTGTCTGGAGAGATGAAACGGGCGAGCCGTTCGCGCCGGAGGAACAGCCAGCGACAGCAGTCGCAGGTCCGGACTTCAACAGCACCGTTTCCTCGCCCATGGAAGAGATAACCGGGCCGTTTCGGTTCTCGGGCACCACGATCCGCGTCCTCCCGTTGCTGGCGGACAAAGATACGCTTCAGAAGTTCCTCAAAAAGTATCTCAACAAGCCGCTCGAGTCGCGGATTGTGCGGGAAGACGGAAAAGGGGAGGAGCAGGTTGAATTTGAAGTCTGGGCGCGTCCCGCGCAATCCATCAACCAGGGGATTCCCATCGGTGGGAACTTCGCTTATGTTTACTTGACGGCATCGAGTTTTGGCAGCGTCACCTCGAAGACCAACAACGTCGGCAACTGGGCCAAATACGAGCTCGCGTTTATGATCCCTGTGAAATGGAAACGCAAGGGATCGGACGGAGAATGGAAGGTGGTCGGGTTGGGTCTGGTCCCCGCCTTCACCTTCGTCGATACCTGTATCGCCGCGATCTCGCGTCTCGAAGTTCAGGGCATCCAGGCGAGCACGGCCAATTTCGTGAGGCCCGAGAGCGTGTGGTTGAGCGAGGAGGGAGAGCTCGATCCGAAGCAAACGTTGCTGCGCGTGGACGCCGAAGTATTGCCTGCGCTGGGGGTGGGACAAACCACCGCGATACGGCCCGTGATCCAGATCAGCCGTGGGGACCTGGATGCTGGGCTGGGCGACGCGCCCGATGCGCCGTGGAAATGGGCCGAAGACCTGCGGCACGAGCTGGGCACGAAAAAGGCAGCCAAGCAAGAATATCCGACCGAATTGAAAACTGCGCGGGCGCTCGCGATCGAGTTGCTTGGCAACCAGACTCCGGTCGCTCTATACACATTGAAACAGTTCCGGGATGTCGCAGACCCCGAAAAAGCCTGTTACGAGTCCTTGGTGCGAGTGTGTCGACAACTCACGGAGGTGACTAATGTGAGGGAGATCGAGGACACCCTGGCCGTTCGGATCTACGACTATCCGACTCTCAAGATCGTCGAGGAGTTGGGAATCCAGGCGATGCCGCTGGAGGATGACGCCACGGGGATCGTATACAGCGCACAGGGAATACGTCCGTTCTACATCCGTGCGACCGTTGACGAGCCTCTAGGCGAGCGTCTGCTGTCGCGTTCGGGGACGACAGAGTGGACCCTTCACCATGCCGCGTTCGACACCCTGCTGAGCGATGACTATGAGGGTGAGCCCAGGATCATGGTGGACCTGAAGGCCGAGACGCTTCAGGACCAGATGGACCCATCGCGAACCTCCGAGACCATGTATCAGGCCCGCGAGCGGTGGGAAGCCGGTGACATGCAGGGAATCATCACCGCCGCAATGGCGCGCAAGGCCTTCGAAGTGGCCGATCCGCAGATCGTGATCGAATCGGTTCTTTCGCGCGAATGGAGCAACTTCGACCCGAATGCCCGTTGGAGGAAAGGACGGAGCAAACTGCTCGAAGCCTTTAGCTCATTGCCTGAAGGAGGGTACACGAAGCCCTTCGCGGAAGCGGAGATGTATCGGCGGATCAATAACCTGTTGGCCGCTCCTCCGGGCGCCGTAGCCGCCATGATCTCAGAGGAAGATATGCTGAAGCTCGGGAACGTCAGGGACTGGGGCCCGGTGCTTGGCGCTCCAAAGCAGACTAATCAAGAGCTAATCGAAAACCTGACCGGCGAGGGCAGCGCCAGGCGTTGGCGGGAGGAGATGACGAGCATTATCAAAAATCAACGCGAGTTCACTTCCCTGCGGCTCACCATGGAGCAATGCGTCGACGTGCTGGCGTCAGTTGCCGTTCTGGGCCTGAGAGGATATCAGGAAGCGTGCCGGAGACTGAACCAGCCGGTGCCTACGCCTCAGGAATTGTTCGAAGTAGGCAAGCAGCTTCTTGCCTCAATCACCGCCATCCAGAAAATGTCGGTTGTGGGCGAGCCATCGCCGCACAACAACCTGGATACGCTCGCGCTGGCCGGTTCTCTGCGCCTGGCGGATTTGCTTGCGGCTCTCGAAAAAGAGCTGAGCGATGAGATTAAGCCGGACGATCCGCCGGAAGTGGATGTGGAGGTGGCGCGCGCGCATGGAGAAGAATTCCGCCAGCTGGTGGACCTGGCGAGGCGCTACTGCGAAGTGCAGTACGAAGCGTTGCTCAACAAGCTCTCGCGGGCCTACCAGAAGCCCGATTTCTGCGTCCGGCGCGACGCCGTGGGCGCTCAACGCGACCTCCTGCTGCCGCTAGCCCTGTCGTGGGACGAGGCATGGTATTACGGTGACCAGATCAAGTTGGCATAACGGCGAGAGGCTGAGCATCCGCACTGCTCAGCCAAGCGGGCGTCCCCGATGGAACGCCACCGCGTCCCGCAGAGTTTCCTCGAGTGGCCGGAGAGTGAGCCCCATGGCGATTTGTTCCGCTGAGGGTTGCATGGGAAAACTGTCGGCAATGAGCGGGACGGCGCGCCATGCATCGGGTGTGGTTCTACCGAACACTGCCGATGCGGCCGCAGTCCAGAATGCCGCGGCCGACGCCAGACGGTCGTCGATGCCGAAGGGAGCCATTCCCGAGCAGCCATCGAGTGCCAAGATTCGCCCGGCTAGGCTTGCGAGTGAAATGTTGTGCCCGGCCAGCGGGATCGGCCTTCCGAAAGATTCCCGGGAAAGGGCCAGTTCAATGGCGACGGCCACATCGCGCACATCGATGAGGCTGAGAATGTGGTCCATGACAACGGGCAATCGCCGCGCGAGCACCAGGCGCGTGAAGCTCGATTCCTCGGGCCGGAATTCCCAGGGGCCCAGGCAGGCGGCCGGGTTCACGATCACGGCCGGCAATCCCTCTCTGGCGGCTGCGGCCACCACCCGCTCCATGGCCTCCTTGGCCTCAAAGTATGGGTATACCGAACGGCGCCACGCGGCCTCCCAGGCGCCGAGCGGTGGTTCGTATCGAGGCAGCGTGGTAAACGAACTGACAAAGGCCATCCGCAGCCGGTTCATGCGGGCGGCGCCGAGCACCCGCTCGGTGCGCCGCACGGCCGTCTCGATTGCCAGCCGCGATGCCTGGCTTCCGGGTACCGATGGCTCGAGCGGGTATGGAGCCGCGGCATCGACGAGCACATCGTGGCCTGCCGTCAGTTCCGCCAGCCGGCTGAGCTCGTCGTCCACCGGTACGGCGGTCACGCGCAGATTGCGCAGCGCCGCCGGATCGGCCTGCCGTGTGGCGGCAGTTACGCGGTGGCCGTTTGCCAGCGCGTGGCGCAGGACAGCCTGCCCCACATGCCCCGTGGCTCCCAGAACGAATATGCGCACGACTGCGTCCGCACGCGAGGAAGTCTTATGACTCCCCCCAACCCTTTCGCTGCCATCAATCTGAACGGCGATGGTACCATGCGCGGTGTAACCCTGGCGCTACCCGCCGGCCGTGTGCGCGACTTTCTGCCCGCGGGGCTCGAACTCGGCACGCAGGATGTCACCCCGCCTGGGACCCACCCGGTGATCCTTTTCTTCCACGACATGTTTCGGGCGCAGATGTCCATCCCGACGCTCCTCCCCAACATGACCTATCACGAGCACAGCGTCGGCGTTCCGTTCTCGTATCTTTCGAGCGGTTCCCTCACTCCCGGCAACCCCGGCCCCTATTACTTCATGCCCAAGCTGTACCTGGACAACTTCCTGGCAACCTTGGGAGGCCTGCTCTTCTGGGGTTTCGCCAAGGAGATGGGGTCAGTCACCGTTACCGCCGAGCGGTATACCGTCACCAGCCTCACCGGGCTACGCGTGACCTCGCTTGCGTGGAAACCGGAGGAAGCCGACTACCGGCCGATCGCGGAGTATGGGAATTTTGAGCCGGTCCGGCAGATGCTCAGCCAGCCGGTCATCGCCCTGGCGCCCGCTTCCATCGGGCCGTTCTTCATTCTGTCCGACTTTGACAAAGCGTGGGATGTGGCGACGATTCGACCGTTGCACACGGCGCTCGAAGTGGACGTGGAATACGTGCCCGGCTTTGCGGGAGGGCGCTACCCGGCGGACGGCTGGTCTCCCGGGATTGATTCGTCGGTGCTTGGCTCGTATGTGCTACGTGCGCCGTGGCGGCTCAGTCTCCCCTACCCGCCGCTGCTGTCCTTCAGGCGGTAGGGGCGGCGCACCTGAGCGGCGCCCCTTAGGCGCTGATCCAAGGTGACCGAACGTCCGGAGCAAGAGCGGTCCGGCTTTTATCCGCACTGATCCTCCGAACTTCCCCGATGTGGACTTCTCGGACCTTGGGCGCCTACACAGGTCGCAGCTCGGCCGTTCGCCGTTAGTAAACGCTAATTTGCGGGAGTCATCAGCTATCTGGGGAGAATGTTGTGATTCAGCTTGAAAAGATTAGCGGGATCGAACCTGGCTTTTAGAGCAGCCAATTTATCGTATTTCGCTCCGCCATAGGCCGCGCGCACTCTCTCCGGGCCTTCTTCCCCGGTCATATGATTCGCGTAAACTGCGGACGACACGTACGGCTGAGCGGCAGTCCACACGTCACGGGCCCAACGAATATTCACATCGTCCGCGGCTGGATCCTTCCAGCGCGCGATAATTGACAGCTCAAAGTTGACGTCACGGTGATCGAACGCCATCGCGTCCTTGTGTACGCGGCGAATTTCTCCTTTTATCTCGAACAACAAGATCATGGAGTACGGCGATGGCATCGCTGACGCGCCGTCGTTCAGCACTTTCGCAAGAGCTGGTGAAAGATCGTTTACAAAGTTTGATTTCCAATAGTACCGATCACCGATTGGTACGGCGTTGTCGAGCATGCTCTGGACTGACGTGTACGGCACCGGCTGAATCAAATCGGCAACCGGAGGACCGAACTTTCGCAAGGGCGCGAGCAGGCGCTCGCCGTCGGCCAACGCTCCCGCATAGACTGCGACAATACCGACGAGCGGCGCGCCATCGGGAGAATTGAGAAATCCTATCGTAGTATCCAATTCGTCAGGAGAATCTTTCAAGAACTCCTTGTGAAAGGCGACCAGTTCGACCGCGCGATCACGCGGATGAAGCAGCAGACCAGCGAGCACTTCGCCAACCGGATGCAAACGGTATCGGAATTCGGTTACGACGCCGAAGTTAGCACCCGCGCCGCGCAACGCCCAAAACAGGTCCGCGTTTTGTTCTGGGCTCGCTGTCAGAAGCTCGCCGTCCGCTGTTACGATGACGGCCGACAACAGGTTATCGCAGACTGCACCGAACTTCCCCATGAGATACCCAAGGCCGCCGCCTACGGTCAATCCAGCGATTCCAGTGTGCGAAACCTGTCCTCCCGTTGTCGCCAGGCCGTGAGCTTGTGTTGCCCGGTCGAATTCGCCCCACAGAACCCCAGGTGAAGCAATCGCCTCGCGTGCAGCAAGGTTCACTTGGATGTCTTTCATAGGGGAAAGGTCGATCATGAGCCCACCGTCACAGACAGCGGTGCCCGCCACGCCGTGGCCGCCTCCACGGATGCTCAGGTCCATTCCCTCTTTGGACGCCAGCTGTACGGCGGCCCGGACATCGGAGGCGGAGAGACATCGTGCAATTAGGGCAGGCCGTCTATCAATCATGCCGTTCCAAATTCGCCGCGCGGCTTCCCACCCATCCATGGTGGGTGTCAGGAGTCTTCCCTGAAATTGGGCTTGCCACTGGGAGACCAAATTGCCTGTTGGAGCGGCCATTGTTCCTCCTTCGCGAAGTCATATTATACTCGCGGAGTGCTGCTCACAAGCGGAGTCATCCGACCTCGGTGCAAGGTGGTCAAGTCGATAACTCCTCGCTGACGGCCGGTGTAGTGGGCGTTCGAAGCTGTGACGCTCATTTGTCCCGAAACGGCCTTCGAGCCAGTTAGCCCCAGTTTCTTCTACGCTACTCGCACCATCAACAATCAGCGGGGTGCCGTCCGTGATCTCTGTGGTGTTAACTGGAGGTGTCATGGAGAAATCGATTCCGGATTCAGGAAATGTCTTCGAGCGTCTTCACCTTGCGATGGAGGCATTTTGTGGAAGCGACAACCTGCGCCAACGGCTCCTCGCAGTTCGATTGCAGCTCCTGCCCCTCCGAGTGGAGGAGTTCCCCGAGCACATGCGAGGACAGTTTCGTCAGCTGATGGAGGATCTGCCGAAATCTGAGCAGGCATATTTCAGGGACGCGAAGCGTGTAACACTCGCCAGAGCCCTCCTTTCGCTGTACACCAAGGCTGCGCGGCTTGATAGAGTGCTTCATGACGTGGCCTGATCGATTGGGAGATTGCCGCCACTGGCCATTGGCTAGCCCCCCAGATACGTCCTTGGAGCAGATTACTCTTCCGCACTTCGGCTTCCCGACTCGGAGTCTGCGGCTGCTGAAACGGACAACACGAACGCAGATCCCGAACTGCGGATTGCCGGCGGGGCTCAAGTTGGCGCTTCTGGGGGGCGCCCACGCCCCGAGTCCACGGGGAACCGTCTGGCCGCCATGCTATAGTTGACTCGGCGTTCCGGCTCCGGCTACCGGCCCGCGCGGAGCGATCGCGTATGCGGTGTCCCAGTTGT
Organism: Bryobacteraceae bacterium; assembly: GCA_035516375.1. GTDB lineage: Bacteria > Acidobacteriota > Terriglobia > Bryobacterales > Bryobacteraceae > PSRJ01. The sequence continues at coordinate 7,103 of DATJAK010000048.1, read as the reverse complement.
GGCACGGACAATTCCGTGCGAGTCAAATTCTGTTCCGAGTGCGGTGCGCCGATGGGCGTCGCATGCCCGGACTGCGGCTACCGGAATTCGCGCGATGCGGCGGCTTGCGGTCAGTGTGGGCGCTCCCTGGTTTCGGCGGAGGCGTCCACAGCGGAGCGGCGCCAGCTCACGGTGTTCTTTGCGGATATCGTTGGCTCCACGGAGCTTGCGGAAAAGCTGGATCCGGAGGATTTGCGCGAGCTGTACGCCCGTTATCAAGCCATTTGCGCCGACGTCCTCCATCGCTACGACGGCTATCTGGCCCAGCATCTCGGAGACGGAGTTCTGGCGTATTTCGGTTACCCCGCGGCACACGAGGACGACGCGGCGCGTGCGGTTCACACCGGACTCGAAATCCTGGCGCAGGCCGGGAACATCAGCATCGGTGGAAACCACCCGCGGGTGCGCATCGGAATTCATACGGGTCTGGTGGTGGTTGGCGACGTCGGCGGCGCGATGCGCCGCGAGCAACTCGCCTTGGGCGAGGCGCCCAACATCGCCGCGCGGCTTCAGTCGGAGGCATTGCCCGACTCCCTGGTGATTAGCGACGCAACCCGCAAACTGCTGGCTGGCCAGTTCGTGTTCGAAATTCTCGGTTCGCGCACGCTCAAAGGCCTCTCGCGGCCTCTCGAGATCTTCCGTGTAATCGGCAAGAGCGGAGCAGCGAGCCGCTTCCAGGCCATGACCACCGCGCATGGTCTTACCCCGCTCGTCGGCCGGGAGCGCGAGACGGGGCTGATTCGCGCCGCCTGGGCGGAGGCCGGCGAAGGCCGCGGTTCCACTCTGCTGTTGCGCGGCGAAGCGGGGATCGGCAAATCGCGGCTGCTCGAAGCGGCCCGGCAGGTGGCCGCAAGCCGATTGCATGAGGTGTTTGACGCCCAGTGCTCGCCGTATCAGATGAACAGCCCGCTCGATCCGATCATGGGGATGATCAAGCGCCGGCTGGGCATGGAAGACACCGTGGCCGAGGCGAACAAACTCGACTTGATCGAGCTCTTCGTGGCCGGTCGCGGCGGCAACCCGGAGGAGACGGCCTCGGCGCTCGCCGGACTGTTTTCCGTTCCAACCCTGGGCCGCTATGCCCAAATCGAGATGTCCCCCGCTAAGGGCCTGCAGTGGACAATCTCGGTCATCGCTGACCTGCTGCTCCACTCCGTGGGCGGCTCGCCGGTCCTCCTGCTCATCGAAGACCTGCACTGGGCCGACCCGTCGACTCTCGATCTGCTGGGCGAAATCGTGGCACGCCAATCCAATCTACCGGTGCTGATGGTTTGTACGGCACGCCCCGAGTTTTCCGCAGCGTGGCTCGACCGGCCGCCATGCCGGGAAATCCGGGTCGAGGCCCTGCCGCCCGAAGACACGCGCGCGCTGGTGGCCCGCGTCGCCGGCCGAAAACCGCTGCCGCCGGCATTGGTAGAGGAACTGGTGGCCCGTACCGGCGGCATTCCATTGTTCGCGGAGGCGGTGACGCGCACCGTGATTGGCGCGGGCATCCTGCGCGAACTGGACGACCGGTACGAACTGGCCGGGCCCCTGCCGCCGGGTTTGATTCCAGCCACGCTGCAGGACTCGTTGATGGCGAGCATCGATCGCCTCGGCGCGGACCGGCCCGTGGCCCAACTGGCCGCTACCATCGGCCGAGAGTCCAGTTTCGAACTGCTCCAGTTGGTGCTGGTTAAGTCCACTGAGCTCCTGACCGCCGCGCTCAGGCACCTCGTCGATCTGGAGCTGGTTTCCGAGAGCGGCGTGCCTCCGGCATCCACTTATATATTCCGCCACGCGTTAATCCAGGACGCCGCCTACGAGTCGCTACTGCGCAAGACGCGTCAGGAGTTCCACAACAAAATCGCTGAGGTGCTGACGAATCGTTTCCCCGAAATGGCGGAGACAAAACCAGAGTTGCTGGCGCGCCACTTCGAAGGCGCAGGACGAACGGCGGAAGCCACCGCCGGATGGATGAAGGCAGGGTCGCTCGCCCAGCAACGCTCCGCCGCGCGCGAATGTGTTGCCCATTTGCGGAAAGCCATTGCTCTTCTCGAAACGCTACCGGACGACGACCCCAACCGCCTGCGGTCCGAGTTGGACGCGCAAGGAGCAATTTCCGAAGGGCTCAAGCAAACCCTTGGATGGGCTTCACCTCAGGTGGAAGCCGCTTCTATTCGGGCGCGCGACCTCTCCCACAAGCTGGGTGATACTACGGCCCTGTTACGCGCGCTGATCGGCCTGGCTTCGTTATATTTCGTCCGCGGGAGCCTCGGTCAGTCGATGGAAGCGTCGAAGCCGATTCTCCAGATGGCGCTGGAGAGTAGGAATCCCGGCCTCCAACAGCAAGCTCGTGCCATCATCGGTTACTCCGCCTATTTTCTCGCCGACTTCCCTCAGGCGCGCGAACATGCGGAGGCGGCGCTCGCGCTCTACGATTTGGAGCGCGAACGCGAAATCGTCGCCATCCTGAATCAATCGCAGACATTTACCTGCGCGAATTATCTCGTAATGAGCCTGTGGTTCATGGGTTATCCGGATCAGGCTGACCGGGCCCGCCGCAATGCCTGGGCAGTTGTGGACGCGCTCGCAGTCCCTCTCTGCACGGCCTACGCCTTCGGCACCGCGATCATGCTCGATTACGCACAGCGCGATGTGCCTTCCGTCATTCGCATGGCAGAAAAGGCGGAAGCGCTTTCCATCGAGGAAGGGTCTCTGCTTTGGGCCATCCAGGCGCGCATCTACCGGGGATGGGCGCAGGCCATGAAAGGCGAGGCGGAGGCCGGTATCGCGCAAATGCAAGCCGGGCTGGATAGTTACCGCATGACGGGTTCGGGTCTGATGACCACTCAGTTTTGCCTGATGATGGCCGAGGCGCAATTCCGCGCCGGGCGGCCGGACGAAGCGCTCGCGGAGATATCCAAAGGACTCCGGCACGCCGCCGAAAACCAGGAGCACGTGCACGAGCCGGAGCTGCACCGGCTCAAAGGCGAAATATTGCTGGCCCAAGGGACGGCCGACGCCGGCGAGGCGAGTCTTCGCGACGCCATCCAACTCGCGCAGGCCCAGCAAGCGAAAATGCTGGAGCTGCGGGCCGCCCTCGCGCTTGCGAAAGTGTGGCGCGATCACGGGCGTGTGGCCGAAGCACGCACGCTGCTCCAACCATTAGACGAATGGTTCGTAGAAGGGCGGGATATGCCCGAACTGCGCGAGACACAAGCGATCCTCGAATCCACAGGTGCTCGGCGAAAAGCACGTAAATCGCGGGCGTGAGCCGGTCAGAATGCAAGACGCAGTGCCAGGCTGACCTGACGCGCCGGGTAAGCCGACGTAAATGCCAGCGGCTGGCTGAGCTGCGACACTGATGTGGGCGCGAAGCCCTTCACGTTGTATGGGCCATTTTGAAGCGTGCCGCCGCCGGGAAGAGGGTAGTTGGGGTCCGCCGGGAAATTGTCGTTTACCACGGCGAAATTGGTGCGGTTCAGAAGGTTCTGCGCCTGTGCAATCACCTCAAGGCGCGGCTTTTCCCCGCCAATCAGTGTCTTCGATACTCTCAGATCCCAACTCACGAAGTCCGGCCCCATGCCGTTGTTGCGTCCTTCGTACCACGGGCGCGCAACAGCGTTATGCCCCACGGTCCCGTTGGCAAGCCCTGGTACCAGCAGCGTGAACGGAACACCGCTATGCGCATAAAAGATGGGCGATACGGTTACACCCGCCAACAGCCGCGAGACAAAGCCACCGCTGCCGGGGTGGAACGGCGTCGTGTACACAGCATTGGCAACGAAGTTATGCGTGACATTGAAATCCGAGACAGCCCGATCCAGATTCAGCAGGTCCGGGCGGAATGGCGTGCTCAGGGAACTGAAGTCGCTGGTGTCGTCAATCGCGCGGCTTAAGGTGTAATTCACCTGGAACTGGAGCCCGCGTTCGAACCTTCGCGTAACCGAGACCGTACCGCCGTGATAGATGCCGGTACCGGTGGAAGAGAAAGTGCCATTCTCGAAAATAGAACCGTTCGGCTCGCCCTCTGTGGTGCCGGGCCTCGTCATGTATTCCGGCCCCACAAATGGATCGATTGCTACGGCTGGATTCCGCACGTAATTCGTTTCCAGCACCTGCTCCACATGCACGCTGCGGTACATGAGGTATCCCAGTTCCACAGATAAATTGCGGGCCATCTCGCGCGCAACACTAAAGCTGGCTTGGATCGTGTACGCCGGCTTAAAGTTGGGCGCGATTGTGAAAATGATGTTCCCAAAAGCGTTTGGTCCGGGTGGGCCGAGCACAGCACCTAACGATGCTAGCTGGGCTGCCGTGAGCGACGGGTTCGGCTGCGCTGCCGTCGCCTCACTCGCCTGTAGCGCCCAGGCGGAAAAAATGGAGGGAAACGGAGGCGACGGAAGACCGGCCACCAGCGCGGTCTGGTTCACGTATTTGCCGCTCGAGCCCAGAATATTTGTGTAAAACGGAACCATGAATATCGAAGGCGCAACGAACATTCCGGCGCCTGCGCGGATCACGGTTTTCTGATCTCCGGCCGGTTGCCATGCGATTCCCAAGCGCGGCGTGACGTAGGCGCTTTGGGGGACAGGGCTCGGATCGTGAGTATAGTCGAAGCGGATGCCATAGTTCACGGTAAGCCGCGGCGACAGTTTCCACGAATCCTGCGCATACATCCCAACAGAGTGAGACCACGCCGACCACTGTGCGTTGGAGTTCGGATCCCCCTGCAACAGTAAGGTTGGTGTGCCCGCCAGAAATGACTGCACGGCGGTCAGATTGGTCGAAGCCGGGCCGCCTGCCGGATAACCCTGGCTCAGGTTGTAGCTAGCCAGCGCCGAAGCTGCCGCAGCGCCCTGTCCGGCGCCCACGATGTTCAGGATGGAGTAGGCCCCGTCGGTAAATTGCCACTGGCCTTGAAGCCAGATCCTTTGCAGCACACTGTAATGGTCGGGCCGCCAGGAGCCTCCGAACTTAAGAGTGTGACTTCCCTTCACCCACGAGAGGCTATCATCGAACTGAAATCTTTTCTGGTACGCGTGGTACGGATACGCAAACGGTGTCCCGAGTTGAATCTGATTTCCGATGTCGATCTCCGAGCCGTTCGGAGGCGGCGCATCCACTATGTACGTATTACTCGGCACGGCCTCGACGCGAACGCTGTTCACCAGGTTCGGGCGAGCCACGCGCGTCCAGGATGGCGTCAGTGTATAGTCGGTCAAGTGTTGGGAACCGGAATAGGGCGGCTGCGGAGCTACGTTATCGGTTTCGTGCATTAGGGAAAAACGAACGGCGAGGCTATCCTTGGAGTCCGGAAAGTAATCGAGACGCGACACCCAGTTCGCAAACCTGCCGCGTGGTGTGTTGAAGCCGGGAATGCCCCGCTCGGCCGGGCCGGTCGGACCGGATAGAATGCCGTCAAAGGTACCGTCGTTGGGCGCCACCAGGGCCTTCAGAATGGGATTGTTCAGCGGATTGCCGAATACCGGGGAAGCCAGCAGGCCCGCCCCCAGTGCGCTCAGTGGGCCACCCAAATTCGCCAGTTGTGTAAGGTAGCAGCGCTGTGTCACCTGCTGCTCGGAACTCTTCTGGTTGGGGCACGTTCCGCTGCTTGGGTCGTATCCGTTCGCCTGCGCACCAACCCCCTGAAACTCTTGTTCCCCGGCCAGATTGCGGACGCTGGCCGAATCCAGCTTTTGAAATTCCGGCGCCGTAAAGAAGAAAAGGTGATTCTTGCGGATCGGGCCGCCCAGGGTTCCGCTGAAAATCGCGCTCTGCTCGAATGGTTTGCCGCCCGTCCCCACCAGCTTGTCGAAATAATTCTCCGCATCCGTCGCATGGTCGCGAAAATAACCCGCCGCGGAGCCGTGGAAATTATTGCCCCCGCTCTTGGTGACCATATTGATGGCGGTCCCTATCGTAAATCCGAATTCTGCTTCGAAGGAATTGCGGTTGACCTGGAATTCCTGTATGGAATCGATCGGAACATGAGTCGTTCGAAGCGTCCCCGACCCGTAATCGTTCTCGCCCCCGTCGATCGTCACAAGGTTGTTTCGTCCGTTACTTCCGCCGATGGAAAAACCAGACGAAAGGTAACCTGTACCAACCCCGGGGTTCTGCAGCGCCGGCGCGAATGAACTGGCTACACCGGGAACCGTGTAAATCGACTGCACGAAATTCCTGGTGACATTGGGAAGATTCTCGACCTGAGTATTGTTAATGATGTTCGCCTGTTGCGTCTGCTCGGGTTGCACCAGCGGTATCGCGGCTGCTACTTCAACGGTGGTGGATTCGGAACCCACCTTGAGGTGTATGTCATAGCGTGCAAGCTGCCCCACCGTGAGAACCACACCCCTGGCCACATTTTTGACGAAGCCCGAAGCCTCCGTCTCGACGCGATACGTACCGGGTGGGAGCGCGGGAATCTGATATCCCTCACTGCTACTTACTGCGCCCTTCGCAGTGCCCGTGGCCTCATTTACCGCTGTGATCTTCGCGCCCGCAATGGCGAGATCCTGTGGATCGAAGACCGTTCCTTGCAAAGTGGCGGTCGCATAATCTACTTGGGCAATTAAGGTACTGGTGAACCACCAGAATCCGGCAATCAGAACGAAGCACAATCTCCGCAGTGTCAATAGCAAGTAGCACCTTTTGTGCGGACCAGTTCTGCCTCTGGTCGCTCCCGCGGCGGCATCGGCTCTCGCGAGGTCCAATTATGTTTGATTCGACACTATAACGCAAGTCATGCGGAACACCCGGTGGGAAATGGCCCGCGAGCCGGCATGGTTCGCGCTACCCTTAGCCTACCGTAGGGAGGCTACTCTGGAGTTTCTACATTTGGCCGCTGAAGTGTTTTTTAGCCAAACGGGTCGGTCGTCCGCCGCCTCCGCCAAGGGGAACCTGCAGTCGCTGCGGCGCGGCCCCGCAAAGGTCTGTCCCAAGTGGATATGGCCTTCGACATACTCAAGAAGGCGCGCGCGCCGCTCCACGTCTCCCAGATTCTGGACCGCATCCAAACCCAGTTCGGCGTAACCATCGATCGCGAGAGCCTGGTGTCCTCGCTCTCCAAGAAGGTGGCC
>DATJAK010000047.1:0-32845 GCA_035516375.1 Bryobacteraceae bacterium | reverse complement strand
GCCGATCTGGGCGGCACCATCCTGGCCTACCTGGCCTGGAAAGATGCGACCAGCGGCAAGAACCTGAAACCGGTTGATGGTTTCTCGCCCGACCAGCGCTTCTTCATCGGCCTGGCGCAGTGGGCTTGCGGCGACGAACGGGCAGAGAGCAAGCGGGTTACCGCCGTGACCGATCCGCATTCGCCGCTCCAGTATCGGATCAACGGCGTGGTATCGAACATCCCCGAGTTCGCCAAGGCATTCGCGTGTAAGACCGGCCAGCCGATGGTGCGCGCGCCGGCTTGCCGCGTGTGGTGACAGTGCGCTGCTATGTAGTGTATGAAGTCGCTCGCGACCATTCTCACCGTGGATCAGGCGGACTTCGAGATATACCGGATCGATGGTAAGCGCCGCTTCCGCGTGCTACCAGCCCAGCGCCCCAGCCGGTAGCCAGCCCTTCGGGCGACCGCTGCTAGTTGACGTTGGCGCTGATGATCGAACCGATCTTACTGAACACGTTGTTAATGGTGGAACTGAGGCCCGGCATCGCCGCAACTGCTGCCACCGCCACCATGCCCGCGGCGAGTGCATATTCCACCAGGTCTTGACCGCGAGAGTCCGACCACATCTTGCGAATTCGATTTAGCCAGTTCATGATTTATCCATCCCTTTCGTGGCGGAGGATCGAGACGTCAGCGCGTCTCTAGAATGCCGGGGCACTCCCGGAACTGGTTCCTGGCCGCCTTTCTACGAGTACCTGAGGAGCAAGCTCCCTGTACTAGAACTTAACAGGTAAGCCGGGCCAGACCCATTCGGTTGAACACTTAGTTGGCTCCGCTTTTTGTCTCTAAGGTGGGCGGGCGACGGGACGGTTTCACTCCGGAAATGCAGTTTTCCGATCAGGCCGTTGAACCCGATTTCCTGGAAGGCACACAAACCCCATGCCGGTTTGCGAGAAATGCGCATCGCCGGTGAGCACCTTTTCGAGCCGCAATTCGTGCATCACTACGAAGCTAGTCAGATCGGTGAACGAAATCCGCGCCTTGTCGTGACAGCGCAGCCGCAAGCGCCAGGCGCGGCTGAAGCGCTCGGGCGTTACGTGTTCGATGTCCACGGCGCCTTGCTGAGACGCTTGGAAGATCCCCTCCGAAAAGCGGCGAGCGTTCGCGAACGGAACCGCTGTGAAGAGCCGCGGCTGCCCGGAGTTGGGTGACGCGGCCAAAAGCGGGGTCCCGGTCATTGGCCAGAACCAGCCATCCCCAGGTGTCGACGAAGAGGCGTTACTGCCCATACAGCGAGTCGTCGATACCGCTGGACAGGACGGCTCCGCTGCCAACGCCCGCAACTTTCAGGATGGGGTCTGGTGACTGCCGGCGCTTTCGCGGCGCGGCCGTAGACTCTTGCAGCCTCACGCGGATGAGTTCGGCCATGCTGATCTTGCCCGAAAAGCGTCCTGCCGTAGCTGTTCGTGCAGTTCATCCGGAAGGGAAATGGTGGTTCGCCGCATGGCGGTGCTTCCTCGCTGATCCACCCTCAGTTCTTGGGGTATCCCGGCGAAGCCTTCACCTCGAGCAACTGCGCCGTGTGCCGCTCAGTGTGGCCGCTCAGCATGAGAACCATCTGGTAGGCGCTGGTAACGTTCGGTGGATCTCCGCTACCGTGTTCGCGAAGCGCGTCTTGCGTGGTCCGCACGTATTCGAGCGTCTTGGCGCGAGTGGCTTCGAAGGCCGCGATCGATTGCGCCTTGGGCTGCACCTTGCCCGTGGGCTCGAGGACGGTGGGGGCTTTGAACTTCATCGAGCGGTTGCGGACCATGTTCGAGATTACGGCATCGCCGGCGCTGCTCTGTTGCTGAGCGGCTAGCGGCGGACTCTTCAAAGCCTCGCTCACGCCTTGCCGGAAGTAATCTTCGGCAGCGATGATATGGGCTGCACATTCCCCCACCGACCAGCGGTCCGGCGCGGGTTTATAGTTCCACTGCGCTTCGGTTTTGACGTCGGCAATGGCATCCAGGAAGACCTGGCGCGAATGATCGAGGTCTTGGATCAGCTTGTCACGATCCTGTTGAGTGAGCGGAGCTGCGACCAGAGGGATGGCCGCCGCGAAGAGGATGGCGGTTTTGCGCATAGAAACCCATCATAGCGTGCCTATCCCTCCGCTTCCCACCGGAAGCGAGCTACGGCCAATAACCCGAACAAGAGAGCGAACAATAATTGCAGGGCCATCGGCACGAGCGCGGCGCTGAATCCCAGGCCCCGCCAGGTCATGGCTTCGAATCCGTCGATGGCCCAGCGGGTCGGCATCACCACGGTCACCTGTTGCAGCCATTGCGGGAACAGGAACATCGGCACCCAAGCCCCGCCCAGCATCACCATGAATAGCGTGGCCAGGATCGCGAGCCCGCGGGTAGCATCTGGGGTCTTGCCCAGGGCCGCGATGAGCAAGCCGAAGGCCGCGGTCATCAGTGCGAAGGCGGCCGAGACGCCCAGGAAACCGGCCATGCTGCCCTCCACGCGGACGCCGAACACCAGCCGCGCGAACAGAAAATTCGCCAGCACGATCACGAACGCCAAAATGGCGGCGCTGATGATGCGGCTTCCAAGCAGTGTCACGCGCGATAAAGGCGCGGCTCGAAACCGCTTCCACAAGCCGCGCTGCCGTTGCAAGAGCAGCCCGATCCCCACATCGATCCCCAGAAACAAAACGAACTGCACCGCCATGCCGGCAAATGCGTGCGCATAGCCGTTGTACCGGATGCCTTGCCGCGAGGTCACCGCCTCCTCGTGCGTCGTATAGGGCATGGTGAGCCCGCGCGAGAGTCCGTAGTTGGCGACCGAAGGCGTATCGTTCCAGCGCTGGACGCTCTGCAGCAGATTGATGAGGCTCTTGCGGTCTGGCGCGGGCAGGTCCTGGCCGGTCTCAGCGCGGTCCAAAGCTTCCTTCAAAGTGGCGCGGCCAGTGGCGCCCCCGAACATCTCCTGGCTCACCACCTGCATCACATCGCCGGTGAGCATGCCTTGCACCATGGCGCGCTCGGCGGCATGTGAGGGGTCGTAGAGCACCGCGATTTGCGGCTTCTGCGACGCGCTGAAAAAGGCCCGCACGGCATCCTGCCCGAAATGGGGAGGGATGATGATGGCCACGCTCACGGTTCCTTTGCGCACGGCCGCGCGCGCATCGTCCGTACCCGCGGGCTTCACTGCCAGAGCCTTCTCGGAACTGAGCCGCTGGAGGATTCCATGGGATATGGTGTCGTCATCCTGGTCGGCCACCAGGACGGAAATCCGGCTCGGCTCGGATTGGCTGCCGGCGCCGCCCAGCGCGTATCCGAAGAACGACGCGATGGCGATGGGCGCGATCACGCTCATCATCAGCGCGCGCCGGTCGGTCAGGAATAACTGAATGTCCTTGCGGACCAAAGCGCGAAGCGGCGTGATCATGAGTCGCGTAAACTCCTTCCCGTGAGAGTGAGAAACACGGTTTCCAGGTCCGCCCGTTCGCTCACGACGTGCCGGTAGGGATGGCCGCGGTCCACCAGCCACTGCAGAATCCGGGGAGTCTCGGTAGCCAGGTCGCGCACGCCGATGCGCAGGGTGCCGCCGTGGAGCTGTGCGGAGCGTACTTCACCCAACGCCTGAAGCTGGTCGAGCGAAAGACTATCGCCGGCGCTTTCGAGCTCGATCGTCAGAACGTTGGAGAGCGGCATCAAGCGCGAGAGGCCCCGCAGGGTGTCGTCGGCGATCACCTTGCCGTGATCGATAATGACGACGCGGTCGCAGAGGCGTTCCGCTTCTTCCATATAGTGGGTCGTATACAGCAATGTCTTTCCGCGCTTCTTGAGCGTCTCCAGGTTATCGAAAATTGCGTTGCGGCTTTGCGGGTCGACCCCTACCGTGGGCTCGTCCAGAAGAAGAATTTGCGGGTCGTGCAGCAGCGCCGCCGCCAGGTTGAGCCGCCGTTTCATCCCGCCGCTGAACGTCTTCACACGGTCGTGGACGCGATCGGAAAGGCCGACTAGATCGAGCGCGCTTTCGACGGCCGGCCTGGCCTGGCTGTTCGTCAAGTCGTACAAGGCGGCGAACAAATGGAGGTTGTCGAGGGCAGTCAGCTCGTCGTAGAGGGCCAGATCCTGCGGCACCAGGCCGATGCGGCGTTTGGTGGGATCGGTGTCGCCGCTCAACGGGCGGCCTTCGATGAGCACTTCGCCGGCGTCGGGCACGAGCAAGCCGGCGATGATGGAGACGGTCGTGGTTTTGCCCGCGCCATTCGGTCCGAGCAGGCCCACCGTTTCACCGGCGCCCGCCTTCAGAGAAACCCCCGCCACCGCGACCAGGTTGCCATAGCTCTTTTTGAGACCGCGAACCTCCAGCATATTTCGCACGTGTTGCACAGCCGGTAGCGCAGGCCTCCGGGCCCGCGGGCTCTTCTTCCTGAGCCGCTACGTCACTAAACGCACGGCGCCGGCGTTTTGTTCATAAATTCGGCGGAAGAAGTTGTCGGTCATACCGGCGATATAGTCGCAAACCACGCGGTGCAGAGGCTCCTGGCCGGCCTTCTGCTGGTACGCGAGTGGGAGCCGATCGGGATGATCCAGGAAGCACTGGAACAACTCGGCCAACATCTCCACGGAACGGCTCCGCCCGTCGGTCAGCGCGGATGCCTCATACACCTTGGCGAGCAGGAAACGTTTCAATTGCCGGCTGGTCTCGGCGGCCTCGGCCGTGAATGCAGCCAGGCGGCGCGGGAACGTGCGAACCTCGTCAACGTTTTCGACGCCAGCCAGCCCGGCCTGGTGCACCGTCCCCTCAATTACGCCGGAAACCAGAGTGTCGACTAGCTGGCGCAGACTTTCATGGAAGCGCTCCTTGGGGCTCGCTCCGGGAAACTGCGTGTCGACGGTATCCAGGATCGCCGCGAATTGCGGAACGCTGGCCGCCACCTCATCGGAAGTCAGCATGTCCGCGAAGAAGGCGTCGTCGAGATCGGCGGTATTGTAGGCCACTTCGTCGGCTAAATCGATCAGTTGTGCTTCGAGTGGTGGACGAAGCCCCGGCAGATATGCGTCAAGCGCGGGTTCCTCTCCCGGCGCAAAATCGCGCGAGTGCTTCACCATGCCCTCGCGCACTTCGAAGGTGAGGTTTAATCCGGGGAAGCGCGCATAGCGCTGCTCGAAACTCTCCACGATTCGCAGCGCATGCAGATTGTGATCGAACCTCTCGCCGAAGCGCCGCATCTGGCGGTCGAGCTCGTGCTCGCCGGCGTGCGCAAAGGGTGGGTGGCCGATATCGTGCACCAGCGCCAGGGCCTCGGTCAGATCCTCATCGAGTTGCAGCACTCCGGCCAGCGTGCGCGATATCTGCGCGACTTCGATGGTGTGGGTCAGGCGGTTGCGAAAATAGTCGGACAAGCCCGGCGTGAACACCTGGGTCTTCGCTTCCAGGCGCCGGAATGCGCGTGAGTGCACCACGCGGTCGCGGTCGCGTTGAAAGGGATTCCGGTACGGGTGCGGCGGCTCGGGATATTGCCTGCCGCGGCTTCGCTCGACCGGAAACCGAAGCCTGCTCAGCATGGCATCGAAACTAGCTATTTGGCCGGCAACTGGCCGTAGAGCGTGCGCGCGACCTCGCCCACGGAGTCGCTTCTGGTGCGGATCGGATCGAGCAGCTTGCGCGCCTCTTCGGGCTTGGTAGGGATCAGCGCGCGCGCCAGCGCAATGGTGGCCTGGTCTTTGGAGACAAACATCGTCGGATGGGCGATCAGGTCTTCCAGCACTTTCCGGCCCGAGTCGAGATTTCCCTGCGCCAGGTACACTTGCGCCAAGGATAGCTTGGCCAGTGACGCGTACCGGTCGTCGCCCTTTTGCGCCACTTCCTGAAAACTCTTGGCGGCTGCCGACATGTTGCCCTCGTCGGCGCGAATCGAGCCGATCCAGTATTGTGCGATCTCGCCTTCCTCGCTGCCCGAAAACTTGCTGTTGATCTCGGTAAACGCCTTGATCGCCACATCGTCCTTGACTTGTTGCGTGGGGAAGGTGGTAGCGGCCCCGGGCGCGGCCGGCCCCACGCTGGTTTCCTGAATCTGGATGGCGCGCGCCAGCGCGGCCTCGCGGTTGGTGTGCTGGTGCCGCAGGTAGATGCTGAATAGGAAATACAGCGCTACCAGTCCCAACACGACGCCGCCATAGCGGAGGACCTCCTTCTGGTGCTCCTCGAAAAACGTTAGGCCCTGTTCGACCTCAAGCGCAAATTTGTCTGTTTTTAATTCTTTACGGGTGATTCTCGCCACGAAAACCTCAGCGGTAATGGAAATTTCATGTTAGCATGCGCACCACCGGCGCAACGAAACGCGCATGCCAGGATGACAATAACATTGGTAGGTGCTGCCGGTGGCGCGAGCGTTTCTTCCCTTCTTCGGTATCGGCCTGATGGCTTGCTGCGCGTTCGGCCAAGTTCGATATCCGCTCGAACCGGGGGACACCTGGGTCTATCAGAAAGAGTCACTGGATGGCGATATGGCGCACCCCGATTTTGAGCGTTGGACGACAGAGGAGACCGTCGTCAGCCGAGTGCCGGTTCCGGATCTCGCGGCGATCCTGGTCACCAAAAGGATCAAGGTGCTCAGCGACCAGCTCTCGCCCGATTACATTCCGGAGAATGACCGGGCGAAGCGCGAGCTGCCCGAATCGCACGTCCTGATTCACAAGAACTGCGTGTACGTTTTGGATGGTGTCGATGCGGAGGGTGCGGCATGCAGTTGGGCCCGTACGGCTTGCCTGCGGCCAAACCGGCACGATCTGCTCGATGGCAACATTCCGCCCGATTATTGTTTTCCGATGGCCGTCGGGAAGTCATGGGGCAGAGCTTCGAACACGTCTCCCGCCGGTGAGTTCATATGGCATGTTCCCGGAATGAACGGCGATCCCTTCGGAGCGCCGCGCGGGACCACGTTTCATCTATCCGCGCACCAGGGTTCCGGTACCCAAATGGACCGTTGGTTCGCAGAAGGCGCCGGCCTGCTCCAGGAAGTCATCGAACACCACGGCACTTATGACGAGGATCGCAGCCAACTCTTGCGAGCCACGATCCACGGACAAATGCGAAGCTTCCAACTGACTCCGGCCCGCACCATCCCGTTGAGCGACTGGGATTGCCAGGGTCCCGGCTGGAAACATTTCGTCCGCGCAGACGGTATCGCATTCCGCGATCAAGCCGACTGCATCCGCTATTCCTCGCGCCGAAAGTAGCGGCCCGGCGCGCCTGCTATGCTGATTGCATCGCATGTACCTGAAGATTCTGGCTCATCCCGTATTCACGCAACTGAATTTTCACATGCCCATGATCGTGGATCTGTCGCATCCGCTGATCATGCTGCAGGGTGAAAACGGCTCCGGAAAATCGACGCTGCTGCACTCCATCCACTACGCCCTCCGCAAGGAGCAGGTGGAGGGATTCGTGTACCGGCTGGAAGCGGGCGAGGTAGAAATCGGCCGCAGCTTTCTGTTCGACGCCGAGCAGCACAACCCGCGCACGCAGCTCGATTTATTCCACGACCAGCCGGAAATGATCGAGTTTCTGAAGATGGCCAGCCACGGCCAGGTAATGCTCTCGATGTTTCGCGAGACCTTCCCCAAACTGCCCAATGGAACGATTCTGCTGCTCGACGAGCCCGAGATGGCGCTATCCGTTTCGAACCAGCGGCGCATTTTGAAGATGCTCAAAGAACTGGTAGATCAGAAGAATTTCCGCATCATCTGCGCCACCCACTCGCCCGTCCTGATTGAGGCTCAGGAGACCTACGTCATCAACCTCGACCGGCACATCAACCGCAATGTCGTGCCATCCGACCAGGGCATCGAAGGCGCCAGCACCATTCAATGACCTGCTGCGCCGAACTGGAACGGCTGATGGACGGCGACCTGGCTCGCTACGCGCAGCCGTATCAACTCACCAACGGCACCATCGTCAATGAGATCGATACCGAATACTACCTGGTGTTCGGAGAGGAACGGCACCGCTTCGTGGGGATCCACTATTGCCCGTTCTGCGGCCGCGTTTTGTCGCGTGGTTTGTGGAACCTGGAAAAGAAGAAGTAACCGCGGTGCCGCGCGTATCGAGCTCCGCGGAAAGTGTGCCGCCGTCGCGGATCCGCGAGCTGGCCGAAATCGCGATGTCGATGGATGGCGTGCTGCGGTTGTACTTCGGTGAATCGAATCTCCCCACGCCCGAATACATCAAGGACGCTGCCAGGCGCGCGCTCGCCGAGGGCTACACGTTCTACACCGAGAATGCGGGCTTGCCCTCGCTGCGCCGGGCGATTGCCGGGCACTATCAGCGGCTGCATGCGGTAGACCTCGATCCCGCGAGCGAGATTGTAATCACCGCGTCCGGCGTCCAGGCACTGAACCTGGCGATTCGGTGCGTGCTCGATCCGGGCGACGAAGCGCTGGTGCTGACGCCGGTTTGGCCCAACGGTCCATCCAACGTGGTGATGGCCAACGGCGTCGTGCGCGAGATTCCGCATCCCTTGTGCGGCGACCGCTACCAGGTGGATTTCGCCGCGCTCGAAGCCGCCATCACTCCGCGCACGCGGCTGCTGCTCTACACATCGCCCTCGAATCCACTAGGCTGGGTGGCCACCGGCGAGGAGCAACAGGGCCTGCTCGATTTCGCGCGCCGCCACGGCCTCTGGTTGATCGCCGATGAGGTCTACGACCGCTTGTATTACGCCGCGCCGCATCCCGGCTGTCCGGTTCCTTCGATTCTCCAGCAGGCTTCGCGCGACGACGCGGTGATGGTCGTGCAATCGTTTTCGAAAAGCTACTGCATGACCGGCTGGCGCCTCGGCTGGCTGATCGCACGCCGTGACCTCGTGGCCAAAGCGACCCAGTTGAACGAATTCATCATCTCGCACGCGGCCAGCTTCACACAGAAAGCTGGGGAGATTGCGCTGCGCGAAGGCGAAGAAGAACTCGCCGGCATGGTCGTGCGGCTGCGTGAGAATCGCGATCTGTGCGTCGCTGCTCTCAAGGGGATGCCCGGGGTGACCGTCCCGGTTCCGGATGGCGCCTTTTACGTGTTTCCGCGCATCGCCGGCGTCACCGATTCCTTCGCATTCTGCAAACGGCTGCTCGAGGAAACGCGCGTCGGTCTCGCGCCCGGTGTTGCCTTCGGCGCGGGGGGCGAAGGCTCCGTGCGGATTTGCTACGCCGCCGAGCGCTCGATTCTGGAACCTGCCATGGAACGGTTGGGGCGCTTCCTGCGGCGGGGCTAGACAGCGGCAAGTCCCGGTGATATCGATTGCCATGTGAAGGCGTGGGGCCAGCCCTTCCGGGCTGCGGCCGCGCTTCCGCGCGGCCTGCCGGGCAGAAGCCCGGCTGCGGGCCGGAAGGCCCGACCCCACGTGGCAATCACCATGACGCGTAGAGCCCCGAAACGGGGAGTGCTAGCGCAACCATCGGGTCACTCCACGACGAGGGCGCCAGCCAAGGTCGTTTGACAGCCGGGGGAGCGCGCAGAGCCCGAGGAGTCCAAGCCGAACTAAGCTGCGCTCATGGATCGCCTGCCACGACCTTCGATTCCACCCGGAACTTCTTGTAATCGCGCCACGTAATTTCCTGGTCTTCGGACAGTCTCTTCAACATCCCGATCCGCCCGCTGCCGCTCACGAATTCGCGCTTGGGAAGCCACACCTCGCCGTTCACTCGCGTTTGTTCGATCACGAGCTTCGCGCCCGGATTGAGGCGCGCCAGAAACCACCCGAACGAGATCGTTTCCGTGGTTACACCTTCCAGCCGAACCCACTGGTAGCCGGCCTTCTCAATCCAGATCCTGCCGCGAATTTTGAGGAGCGCTGCGCCGTCACGGCTCTTAGGGCGATAGCTGGGATTGGGCGTGCCCGAGATGACCCAAACGTCTTGCCCATCGATCGTTTGGTCGCCGTCCAAGTGAAGATCGAAGGCATCCGGAAGTTCCAGCAAGAACGCGCGCTCCCGCCGCCGCGACTTTTCGTACTCAGCGCTCCTTCTCTGTTTCTGTTCGGGCGTCTCCTTGTCCAGCCGGGCCACCGCGGCGTCCAGCTTTTCCTGTTGCTTCCGCTGCTCTGGGGCCGGCAGAGGCTTGTGATCGCGCTCCAGCATGCGCCGGTACGGCTGGCTGCCTAAAATCAAGGTTTCCCACGCCTCCTGGTGATCGGAGGTGACCCGATTCCGCGAATCGAAATGGCGCTCCTGCGATTCTGCGATCCAGGTGTAATCGGCCATGCGCAGCCAGTTGACTTGATCCAGCTCCACAGACTTGCGCACAATTTCCCGCGCATCCTGCGCAACGAGCGGCACTGCGCCGCAAGCGGCCGCAACCAGAATCCAACGCACACCTATTGAAACGGCGGGGACCACGGGCCGGTTACCAGCGAGAAACAGCCGACAAATTCCGGAGGATTTCGAGGATTCATTCTCTAGGCGCCGCAACCACCGGGATGCCTGAGCCCGATCGAATTTCTGGCGAAGAGAGTGGGACTCTTAGGTGTGCAATAGAACCTGTAACTTGCAGATTCTCCGTTGCTGGGAGTGCCACGATTGCCATCTCTGCCGTCGCGCATTACCCAAAATTGCCCAAATCTCTGACTCGATGGGAAGGGCTGTTCTCCGTTCTGAAACGTCCGGGCCAAAGAGTCAAGCGTCAGAATTCTGTCTTGGCTGCCGTGATCCGCCCTCGCCAAAGGACAGAAACGATGTAAGCGATCGCGGGAAGCGATGTGTCGCGGCGCACTGGACCAGGCCACGCAGGCTGGCCGACCATATACTGTTGCCGCAGTGTGCGTCACGATTGAACGCAGTGCAGCGTCACGGACCAGCGCTCGGCTCTTTATTCTCCAACTCCCTGGAGAGTCGCGGGAATCCTTAGGGTGAACTCCGTACGCTCGCCGGCCTTATTGGAAGATTCCATCGACTCCCGATGCGCCCTGATAATCCCATATGAGAAGGCAAGCCCAAGACCCGTTCCCTGGCCGACCGGCTTGTTAGTGAAGAAAGACGAATACTCTGCTACGAATTCTTTCGGTATCCCTTACCCGTATCGTAGATCCGAATGACAACATCGCCGTTTTGCTGCTCGGTCGTGGGAGTGATTCGGCGATGACGTTCATCAGGACCTGGTTCAACTCGCCCGCGAAACAGGTCAGCTTCCCGACGTCTCCGTATTTCCGTTCCACCACTTTTTGGCCCGCTCACATCCCAATGGTCATAGAGTATCGCTGCAAAAACTACTTGTGTTTGACGCACCTTGGGCCCGATGTTATGATTCTGGGAGCTTCCGTTTCCCGTCATTGTGCCCACACCAAGCTGTTGGGCGTCACGTGATCGTCCCAAGTTTGGGCCAGGCATCCGTTTCCCGCCAAAGAACTCAAATCGGCCTGTGATGTCCGTGTCCGTAAGGAATGGGGTTTCTGGAGGTGCAAATGGGCGAGACCGGCGGCCGGGACCTTCGTCCGGCTGCGAACAACTTGGAACACTTTGGGCCGGATCGGATCCGCGAGCAACTCCGCTCGATCCTTTCCAGTCAAGCTTTTCGGGGCGCGCAAGCCCAACAGGCTTTCATCAGCTATGTCGTCGGGGAATCGGTCGCCGGCCGTGGCCATCTGATCAAAGAGTATCTGATCGGGATCGAAGCCCTCCATCGAGGGGACGCTTTCGACCCGCGGCTCGACCCGATTGTTCGCACGCAAGCATCCAAGCTTCGGACGCGGCTGCGCAAATACTACGAAACGGAAGGTGCCACGGATCCGCTGTTGATCGAGATCCCTAGAGGTTCCTACGCACCCGTGTTTCGGCCGGCTGGCCAAGGCACCTCGGAATTCGATATCCCGTCCCTCCCTGGGCCGTCGGTGCCCGCTGCGACGCAGTCGTCTCCCCAACCCGCAACAAATCCTCAGGGTCTGCGCTCGCTGACACTGTTGGCGTTTCTCGTTGTCCTCGCTGTTGCTGGGACGGGGGCCGCTGCCTTCTACGCACTGCAGTCAGAATGGTGGGAACAAATCCGGCCGCACGAGGCTCCTTCCGTCGCGGTGATGCCATTTATTCAGGTTGGCGACCGCAATGATAGGGACTCTCTGCGTGTCGGCTTAGCGGACGAGGTCATTAACGCATTGCGCGGCGTCCCCGGCCTGGAGGTTGTGGCTTCCACTCCGACGCTCCCCTTGAAGGGCAAACTGCTCGAGATCCCCGGTATCGGTTCGAACCTTCATGTTCAGACAGAACTCCTGGGCTTTATGCGCACATTCGGAGACAAGCTGCGCATCGACGTGCAATTAAATACGTCCCGGGGCAAAGACCATCTCTGGTCGGGCAGCTATGAACGCGACGCCGTGGAGGTTCGCTCGGTGCCGTCGGAAATCGCCGGCGCCATCAGCAGTGTTCTGGGTTTGGACGTTCCGTCCAGTCCGGCGACGATTCTCGCCGGCCGCCCGGCGCGTGTCCGCGTTCCTGCCAATCCCTCCGCCTATCAGAATTACCTCAAAGGCCTGTATTTCTGGAACAAGCTCACACCCGAAGGCCTTCGTCTCGCAGTGCAGTATTTAGGGCAGGCGATCTCGGAGGATCCTTCATTTGCTCGCGCCTACTCCGCTTTGGCGAACTGCTACGTGATGGCCCCGCAGGTCGCGACTGCCCCTCCTCCCGAGGTACTCTCGAAAATTCGGGCCACCGCGTTGCGGGCTCTCCAACTCGATAGCACCTTGGGCGAAGCCCACTTCTCGCTGGCGATTGCCGCCGAATATGAATTCCAGTGGGCCTTGGCTGAGGCCGAATTCCGAAAGGGGCTCGCTCTCAGCCCCGGAAACTCTGTGGGTCACTTGTGGTACGCCAAGTATCTGGCTCTTCTGGGCCGTAAGGAAGAAGTACTGGCTCACCGGAGGATTGCTGCCGAGCTCGATCCGGTTTCTCCCTACGCCGTTCAAGCGGTGGGTGGTTACTTCTCTGTAATGGGCCAATACGACAAAGCGATTCAGCATTTTTCCAGTGCTTTGGCGCTCGATCCCGGTTTCGGCCTGGCTCACCAGGGCTTGGGCGTCGCCTACCTCTTAAAAGGTATGCCGGACGAAGCCATTGCCGAGTTGCAGCAGGCGGACCGACTGATGAGCGGCCCCCGCAGAAGGGCTCTGCTTGGTTATGCCTACGCGCTTTCTGGAAGAACTGACGAGGCCCGCCGCATCCTGGACGAGTTCCTGGTCCAAGCCTCGGCTGAGTCCTTTCCGGCTCTTGCCATCGCGCAAATCTATATCGGCTTTGGCGACAAGGATCGGGCTTTCGAGTGGCTGCAAAAAGCCATCGATCAAAGAGACCTCGATGTGACTCTGCTGTGGGACTCTCCCTACGAATCTCTGCGCTCGGATCCTCGTTTCACCGCCCTGTTGCGACGCATGAAGCTCGCGTAATTATGTTCCCGGTTACCGTAACCGAAAATGTGACGCGCGTTTTCAGTCACTTGCGAACCCGACAGAGTGTATTGTGCTCTTGACTCCGCAGCTGGTTTCGCTGAGACTTGAACAAACATCGTTGCTCTGACGCAGCGATTGAAAACTCCAAGTTCCCTGTCGGTTCCCTTGGCATCGTTGCCATATTTCTCCAAGGACCAGAGATTGAGTGTAGTCACCCAACTCCGCGGCCGCCGCGGAGGATATCGCTTTCACACGGAGAAACAATGATGACGTTCACAAGATATTCGCATCGGGCGCTTGCAGCACTCGCAATCTGTCTGAGTAGCGCGTATGGTCAATCGACGTTTTCGTCCCTCTTGGGTACGGTTCGCGATCCGTCGGGTGCGGTCGTTTCCAATTGCCTGGTGACCGTCGAAAACACGGGAACCTCGGCCAAACGTACCATCGGCACCGGCCAGGATGGTTCCTATTCGGTTCCCAATCTCGAAGCGGGCAACTACAAAATCACCATGGAGGCAGTCGGTTTCCAGACCGCTGCCTACGCGATCGAGCTGCTTGCCCGGCAGACCGTTCGCGTGGATGGCCAGATGTCCGTGGCGTCCCAAAGACAAACCGTAAATGTCGCCGAAGCCGCGCCCGTCATCAACACCGAGGTCTCCAATATCGCGGAAACGAAGACCGGCCGGGAGTTGGTGGATCTTCCCGTGGCCATTGCCACACGGGCCAGCGGTTCCACCAGTCCGATGTCTACATTAACTACGCAGCCCGGCGTGCAGACGGACTCCAGCGGAAATATTTCGGTGGCCGGCGCCAAACCCGCGATGCTGCAAATGAGTATAGACGGTATCAGCAGCATGGGGCCGCGCACCAACGGGCCGCTCAGCGAGTTGTTCCCGTCTTTCTACTCCATAGCCGAAATCCGTGTTAGCGAGATCAACAATGCCGCGGAGTTCGGGGGGATCAGTGACATCACTACCATTTCGAAGAGTGGATCGAACAACTTTCATGGTGGTGTATTCGAGAATTTCCAGAATACCGAACTGAATGCTCGCAATCCCTTTAACGCCGTGAAGCCCGTGGTGAAGATGAACGACTTCGGCGCCTATGGCGGAGGACGCATCTGGCGTGACCGAACCTTCTTTTTTGCCAGTTATGAAGGCCTGCGACTCCCGCGGCAGACTACGCTTGTCGAAAGCGTGCCCTCCGTTGCGCTAAGGAACGGAGACTTATCAATCTACTCCAAACCCGTTTATGCTCCGGGCACTGGGGTCCCCTACGCCAACAATCAGATTCCTCAGACTGAGATCTCGCCTGTTTCGCAAAATGCCCTGAAATATCTGTTTCCTCTCCCCAATACCGGAGCGCCCAATGCAATCGCCAATAACTACGTCCAGAATATGCCCACGCCGATCTCCAGTGACCAGGGTGACTTACGTCTGGACCAGGTGATCAGTGCCCGGCAGACCGCTTTCGTTCGCGGCAGTTACAAGACGCGCAGTGTAGAAGTGGCGCCTTCTCCCGGCGGATCTCCTACCCCCACTGGCTCGGCTTTGCTTGGCCCGATCTCTACTCCCGAAATCGATTTTGGATTCACTGCCGCCCACAGCTTTATCGTCAACCCTAGTATCGTCAACGAGGTCAGGATCGGATACAACGGCAATCACACCGCTACTAGCTTCGGAATCGTCCCCTCCCAGATCGTCAGTGAAATCGGCCTGACCGGACTGCCAGCGTTACCTTCCGGAAACGCAGTTCCCAACTTCAACATCGCCGGATTTCAGCAGACCGGCGGGAGTGCTTCTAACATTGGACGGAATGGGACGCTCCAGATCCTCGACAACCTGACCTGGACCAAAGGCAGACATACCATCAAATTCGGCGGCGACTATCGGTACCTAACGGGCCACTCCGAAAATGTGTATGCCAATTTCCGCCTGGGTCAGTACAACTTCAATGGTGCCGCCACCGGCGTGATTGGCGCTGCGAACCCTTACATCGGAAACCCCTTCGCTGCGTTTCTGTTAGGTATCCCGGACAAGACTTTCCTGGACAGCGTGGTGGAGAATCGCCTGAACGGCTATGATCCCGCGTATGCCTTCTACGCTCAGGACGATTTCAAGGCCACCTCGCGGCTCACGTTGAACTTCGGCATGCGGTATGAACTGCATCCGAAATTCTACGATCACTACCTCAACATTTCCAACTTTCTGCCCGACTATCAGAGCATCGTGAATGGTCAGTCCATCCTGGGGGCAGTGGTCATACCGGATGGATCGCAGAAGATTCTTAGTCCCGATTTCGCCGCTTCCATTGCTCCAACACCGATTCTCACGGCCTCACAGGCCGGCACCGGCCAGAATCTCCATCACACCAGCAAGACGGATTGGGGCCCCCGTATCGGCTTTGCGTGGCGGGCGACCTCCGATGGCAAAACCGTCATCCGCGGCGGTTTTGGCAGGTTTATCGAGGTTCCTCTGGGCACGTTGCTGGGCGCCGGTTACGCCATTCACAGCGCCGACCAGGGCTTCTTCAACCAATCCTTCGTGAACGGGCAGCCTGCATTGACATTCCCACACCCATTTCCAAGCGATCTGGCGCAGCCTGGGTCTCAGTTCTTCCAGCAGGCGAGTGACTTGCATTACAAGGAAGGCGCCGTCCTGCAGTGGAATTTTACGGCTGAGCGCGAATTGGGTTATAACACGGCGGTTCGAGTATCCTACACCGGCAGTCACGGTAGTGATCTCGGCGTTCAGGTCAATCTCGGCCAATTGGCGCCCAACACCCTGGGATTCGCCCAGGCCAGCTCCCTGCTGAAGTACCCGCTGTTCGGCGAGGTAGAGTCCGAAGTAAATGGGGGTATTCAGAACTATGAAGCATTGACTCTTTCCACTATCAAACGGTTCTCGAGTGGTCTGCAGTTTCTGGCAAGCTATACCTTCACCAGAAACCTGACCGACGCGCAAAGCTACAATCCGTCGGCGTTCACCACTGAGGCCGGCGGCGTCGCGACTTATGTGAATGACTTCATGCTGGACTACGGTAACGTGGCCTTCACACGGCGCAATCGCTTTTTGGCCACGTTCCTGTACCAGCTTCCCTTCGGCAAGCAAGGGTCTCTGCTGAAGACGGCCAACGGATTGGTCGACCGCCTTATCGGAGGTTGGGAACTCGCCGGTTACCTCTTGTTCCAGAGTGGTCCGTTTCTTACCGTCACGGTTCCCGGCGCTGACCCCTCTGGCACGGGATTCCCGCAAATTGTCGGGAATGGGCGCGCTGACATCGTTTCCGGCGTGCCCTTATATCCAGCGCATCAGTCCATCCAACAGTGGCTCAATCCTGCTGCCTTTGCCGTGCCACCTAATAATATTGGCCGGTTCCCGACGGCGCCGGTCGGCAACGCCGTGGGCCCCGGAACGCAGTCCGTTTCCGCGTCATTGATGAAGGCCGTTCCGGTCACCGAGTCTATCCGGTTGCAAGTAGGTGCGCAAGCGGCAAACCTTTTCAATCATCCGAACTATGCCGCGCCGAACACGATCTTCAACACGGCGGCGTTTGGCACGATCTCCAACGTCCAGTCTGCGGAGGGTGCGGGGCCGCGCACCATTCAGGCAACCGCGCGATTTAGCTTCTAGGCAATGAATTCTTTGGGAGGAGAAAGGAAACAACAAATGGTTGTTTGCAAGACACTTGGTTGTAGCTTACTCATGGCTCTGCTGGGTTCGGTCTCTCTGGCCGCGCAGGAGGCTGCCAGCCCCGGCATTCCCGTTGACCACCAGCTCACCATTGCGAAATGCGGAGGCTGTCACCAGCGTGACGCCAACGGCATGATGCGCCGCATCTCCTACGTGCGTACCAGTCCCGAGGTTTGGGAACAAATCATCAAGCGCATGGTCCGTCTGAACGGCTTAGTTCTGAAACCCGAAGAGGCCCGCGAGATCTTGCGCTATCTCAGCGCCAATAACGGATTAGCGCCCGAGGAAGCCAAGCCGGTCTTCTGGGAAGCGGAACACCGCATGTCCCGCGACCAAAGCGACAAGATCCCGTCCGACGCGTTGCAGCATACTTGCAACTATTGCCATACCATCGGACGAGTGCTGACCCAGCGCCGGACCCAAGAAGACTACGAAAAGCTCATTTCGATGCACATCGGCTTGTTCCCCGGGGCCGAAAATACTCTCCGGCCGCGCCGGCCGTCCCGGTCGCTCGAAGGCGCGCCCGCAGCGTACTCGGCGCCCACCGGCGGCAACCCTTCGGTTGTAACGCCTACCGGTCCGTCGAACACCTACTTCCGCGCGGATGGCCGGTATCCGGCGGATGTCGCCGTCGAGTATCTCACCAAGGCTCAGCCGCTAATCACTCCCGAGTGGACCTCCTGGAAGGCTGTGATGCACGCGCCCAAGTTGGAAGGGCAGTGGTTGCTCACCGGTTACCAAGTCGGAAAAGGTCGTGTTTTTGGGACCGTGACGATTGCGGCCGGCGCTGCTCCCGATGAGTTCACCACCAAAACCGAGATCGAATATGCCGCCACGGGAGCGACGGTCACGCATACCGGAAAAGGCATCGTGTATACCGGCTATAGCTGGCGCGGCCGCAGCACCGGCCCGAAGAACGCTACCACAACCGCAGATCCGGGCACGAATCCCACCGAGTGGCGCGAGGCGCTGTTCGCGTCACGCGACGGCAACACACTCGACGGCCGCTGGTTCTGGGGCGGCTATGAGGAATTCGGCATTGACGCGCACTTGGTCCGCATCGGCTCCCAGCCCATGCTTGCCGGCACCAGCGCCTATTCGTTGAAATCGCCTTCCACCACCGAAATCCGCGTGTATGGCGCCAATTTTCCCGCCGATATGAAGCCCACGGATTTCGATTTGGGTGCCGGCATTTCGGTCAAGCAGGTAGCACGCAAGTCGCCTTCGGTCGCCACCCTTACCGTTCAGGTCAATGACAAGTTGCCCAGCGGTATCCGCGATATTTCCCTGGGCCGCTCCACGGCTGAGCGCGCCGTGGCCATCTACGACAAAATCGCCTACATCAAGATCACTCCCGATGCCAGCATGGCGCGGCTGGGCGGCACAATTGCCGCCAAACAGTATGCGCAATTCGAAGCGATTGCTTATGCCAGTGGGCCGGACGGAAAATCGCAAACCGCCGACGACATTGCTCTTGGTCCGGTAACGGCCCGCTGGGGACTAGAAGAGTTCGTCTCCACTCCCGACGATGACGACATCAAGTTTGTCGGATCGATGAACGACTCGGGATTGTTTACGCCCAATATCGAGGGCCCCAATCCGGCGCGCAAGAAGCAGTCGAATAACTATCCGACAGATAATTGGGGCGATGTCTGGGTAACGGCAACTTTTGATTCTCCCGCCGGGAATCCCATGAAGGCGCAGTCATACCTGGTTGTAACTATCCCCGTCTACATCAAGTACGACCAGCCGGAGGTTGGCCAATGAGTAGTGGAACAGCCGTCCTGACGGAGACGCCCTCCTACCGGCTTGGCGAGTATCATGCCTTTGACTCCGCCGGCAAGCGCTTTCTATATCTGGTTCCGAGCGGAGCCATCTTCGCCCTGGATCCGATTGGAACCGAGATTCTGGAGCGTGCCGGCGAGCGTGATCCCGGCGGGCGGGAGTTGATCCAGATTCTGCTCGACAAAGGTTACACTCCCCGTGAAATCCAGATCGCGCTCCGGGAGTTGCAACAGGCTGAAGTAATTCAGTTTGGCGACGAAACCGTCGAAACGCCCAAGGTGCCCGAGGCTACCTTTCCGCTGCAGCGCATTGTGCTCAACGTGACCAACCAGTGCAACCTGGCCTGCACTTACTGTTACGAATACAGCGCGGACAAGATCAGCAAAAGCGACGGGAAGCCTAAGTACATGGACCAGGAGGTGGCGGAATCGGCCATCGATATGCTGATTCGGGAATCCGCACAGCGCCCTAAGATCCATGTGACATTCTTTGGCGGAGAAACCCTGCTCAATTTCCCGTTACTCCGCTCGTCCGTCGAGTATGCCCGGAAGAAATCCACCGAGGCCGGCAAGCATGTGGATTTCAGCCTGACCACCAATGCCACTCTCCTGAACGAGGAAGTGATCGACTTTCTTTCCACTAACCGCGTGGGCGTAACGGTCAGCATGGATGGCGACCGGGAACTCAACGACCGCATGCGCGTCTTTCACGATGGCCGCGGCAGCTACGACGTGATACTGCCGAAAGTCAAGATGTTGCTCGCACGCCACCGGACGAATTCGATTGGCGCGCGTGTCACGCTCAGTGCCGGCGTTTCGCATGTGCGCCGGATCTATGACCATCTGACCAGCGAAGTCGGCTTTGATTCGGTAGGCTTCTCGCCGGCCACGGCCAATCCGAATCGTCTGTATCACATCGGTTCCCAGAAAATGTCCGCCATCCTGGGCGGATTCGAGGAACTGGCGTGGGAGTATCGCGATTACGCGGTAAGCGGCCGCCAGCACGGATTCACCAATGCCAGCGACACGTTGAAAGAGCTACACTCCGGCATCAGCAAGGCCTATTCCTGCGGAGCGGGCTTGGGCTTGCTCGGCGTCGGCACAGCCGGCGACATCAACCTGTGTCACCGGTTCGTGGATTCGCCTGTAGGAAAGATGGGGCACGTGAGTCAGGGTGGAATCGACCACGCCGCTCGTAAGACTTTTCTCGAGACCCACAATCTCGGCAGCCGCTACGACTGCCATACCTGTTGGGCCCGGCCCGTCTGCGCGGGCGGCTGTTACCACGAAGCGTATATCCATTACGGTGACACCTCCGCGGCTAACCTCCATTACTGCGATTGGATTCGCGGGTGGAATGACCTTTGCCTCCGGATTTACGGCGAAATCAGTGTCCGCAATCCGGCGTTCCTCGACCGATTCAGCGAAAACTAGAATTCGACTGAGAAAGGACCTATTGATGAATTCCATGAAGCCTATCAACCGCAAAGCACGCAAAGTAGAAGAAGCCTTCATTGCGGCAACTGGTGACGTTCAGGCCTTACAGACCCGCGGCGGCGAAGGGAAAATCTATTACCCGATGGGCTGCACGCTCAACTTCACGCCGGGCTGGGAAGTAGACGTTTCGGGCGGCACGGCCGGCCTTTGCCAACCCGTAGAGCGCGACCTGTTCGACTGCTACCTCGGTTGTGGCTGGCCAGCCCAAGTGCCCGATCACCTGAATAACGCGCCGGACTGGACGGATAAATGCGCCTCGGCTGCCAATGATTGGCGCAAGGTCGACATTGTATTCCCCTAAACGGAGTCTCTCATGAAACGAACAGCCAACTTACTCCTTTCGCTCTCACTGTCGGTGATCGCTTATGGCCAGGCGGTATCGTCCGGCCAATTCATGTACATCGGCACGCTCGACAAGAAGCTACTGGTGATCGACGAGAATAAGGAAGACATCGTTGGTGAGATCCCGCTTGGCGGTATCCCCCGCGTTACCGCCGTCTCGCCGGATCACAAAAAGCTCTACATCTTCACCACCCAGATGCTGCTCGAAACCGTGGATTTCGAAGCCCGCAAAGTCGTCAGCAGCTTTAACCTTGCCGATACGCGCTCTCACATCCGCCTGCAGGCCAGCGCCCCCGATCGCGTGAACATCGGGAGCAACTCCCGTTTTTCCGGATTGGCTGTCGATCCGCAAGGTAAGTATCTGTACACCACGATGCGCGTGGTCACCAAAGATATCGATCAGTACCGCATCGACCCACCGCAGTTCGTCGCCATCGATCTCGAAGCGCAGAAGATTGCGAAGTCCTGGCCGTTTCCGAAAGAGATGGACCAGGGGTTCGGCTTTGACGCGACTTACAAAGTATCTGCGGATGGCAAGCTGCTCTACGTCTTCCAGGATGACATCCTGGTGTTTGACCTGAACACGTTCACCCAGGTCGATAAGGTGGAGCTCGCTCAGCCGCCTTACCCGGGAGCGTCGCCCTACCGCCTGGCGGCGAACGAGGACGCGCTGGATAGTCCGGATACCGTCAATTCCGTTTTTACATCGGTTGATCCCATCGTCCACAAGGGTACCTTGGGGATGGCTACCCTCCACCTCAGCACCCGCAAGGTGGAGTACTTCCCCATCGGACCACTGCTGCCGATGATGGGCTTCCTGGTTTCTCCCGATCGCAAGCGCGGCTACTCGGTCATGCCCGTCGCCGGCACCGGCGGTAACCGCCTCACCGAGTGGTGGGTATGGGACATCGAGAATCATAAAGTAATCAAGAAAAAGGAATTCGAATCCCGGCCTACGTTCCGTTTCGCGGTGGGCGGAGACGGCAAGCGGCTGTACCTGTATGGTGCAGGCTCAACCCTCGAAATCTGGGATGCCGCCACGCTGGAATCGAAGAAGCTGATTTATCTCAACCGCGATACCACTACGAATCTGATCACACTGGCGAAGAATTAACCGCCGCTCATGGAAACACAGCCCCGACCCTGGCGAGACTTTCTGCGCATGAAGCGATTCCTCCGGCCTTATGCCGGAGGTCTCGCGCTCATGCTGTTGCTGAGTCTGGCTGGGAGCGTGTTAGGTCTCGCGCAGCCTTACTTATCGAAGTATCTGGTCGATAATGCTTTGCTCCGCCGAGATACACATGCGCTCCTCGTCGCCGCGGTTCTGATGTTCACTGCGACTACCCTAGGCTTTGTGTTTAGCTACATCTCGGGCTACGGGTATATACGGCTGTCGTCTTCCATGCTCTTCGATATGCGTATGACGGTGTACCGGCACCTGCATACGCTCTCCCCTCGTTTCTTTGCGCAAGCCCGCTTAGGCGATCTCGTATCGCGGCTGAATGGTGACGTGGCGGAAGTGCAGCGGATTTCTGCCGATACTTTCCTGGCGCTTCTTGCCAATGCTGTCTTTGTAGTTGGCAGCCTGGTAATGATGATCTGGCTCAGCTGGAAACTCTTTGTTGTCGGCATCGTTCTCATACCAGTTTCCACTGTTCTGTTCCGCTTCTACCAGCAGCGCATTAGCCGGCTCGCCCGGGAACTCCGGGAGCGCAGCGCCGATATCGGAACCCTCTTTCTCGAAACGCTGCTCGGTGTGCGTCTGGTAGCGTGCTTCAATGCTAGTGACTACGAACTCGGCCGCTTCCGGCTGGCGAACGGCTCGTTCGTCCGTACTCTGCTGCGTTTTCAGAGTTCCTCTTTGCTTGGCCGTACCGTTCCGGGCACTCTACTCACAGGCGCCACGATCGGCGTGTTTCTATATGGCGGCCATCAGATCATCCACGGCCGGCTGACCATGGGCACTCTCGTGGCGTTTATGGCGTATCATGCCCGCCTCCTGTCGCCGGTGCAGAATCTGCTCGGCCTCTCCGCCGCGCTTTCTACTGCCCGCGTGTCCTTGGGACGCGTCCTGGAACTGCTGGATACCCAGCCTGAGGTGACTGAACGGCCCGATGCGCTGCCAGTTTCCGACGTTCGCGGCCGGATCGAGTTTCACCGTGTTAGTCTGCGTCACCAGGGACGCGCCGTGCTGGAGAATCTGTCTTTCACGATTCCCGCCGGCTGCTTTTCCGTTTTGGTCGGTCCGAGCGGGGCAGGCAAGTCCACCATCGCTGACCTCATCGTGCGCCTGCTCGATCCCGATTCCGGCACGATCACGCTGGACGGTTTCGACCTGCGAACGCTGCGTCTGCGCGATCTCCGCGAGACGGTTGTCCTGGTAGAGCAATCACCGCACCTGTTCCATGGCAGCCTGTTCGAGAACATCGCTTACGCGAATCCCCACGCCCGCCGGATGGTGGTGGAAGAGGCTGCTCTGGCGGCAGGGCTCAATCCTCTGCTTCGCCGGCTTCCTGCCGGGTTGGGAACCATCGCGGGAGAGCGCGGACTGACACTATCCGCCGGCGAACGGCAGCGAATTGCACTTGCCCGCGCCTTTCTCGCCAGTCCCGATGTGCTCGTACTCGATGAGCCCTCGGCCGCGCTGGACGCTGAGTCCGAGCAGGAACTCTTTCAAAATTTGCGCACTCGATTCCAGGGCAGGACCGTCCTGGCAATTACCCATAAACCATTTCTTGCCACTGCGGCCGATTACGTCTTACGCATCGAAAACGGACGCGTTTCCGAAGACCGGCTGGAGATCATCCCGACTGTCGCATGATCCCGGTCTCTTCCGCAATCTCCGCGCCTTCCCGCTTGCCTTTTCCAAGTGCCACTGGACGCGGGCTTCGTATTGCAGTCGTCGACAGCGGCATCCACGCCGGTCATCCGCATATCTCGGCCCCGACTGCGAAAGTGCTGTTTGGTGACGCGAACGGCGATGCTGGCGGCGAGGACCGGCTCGGGCACGGCACCGCTGTCATGGCCGCCATTCAGGAGAAAGCGCCCGCCGCCCAATACTTCTCTTTGCAGCTCTTCTCGAACTCATTGCGTACCACCACGCCGCGTCTACTGGAGGCCATTGGGTGGGCGATCGACAACCGCATGGATCTCGTCAATCTCAGTCTCGGCACGGCGAATCTCGAATGCCGGGCGGATTTCGAGGATGTCATTGCGCGCGCGCAGTCCGCCGGTGTGTTGCTCGTGTCTGCTTGGCGTGCTGGCGAGCAGCTTGTTCTACCGGGAGCCCTGCCGGGAGTGATCGGCGTCGATGTCGCTTGGGATCTGGAGCGCCACCAATACCGCGCCCCCGCGAGCGCAGGTCCTTTTTTCGCTTCCGGATTTCCGCGTCCGTTGCCGGACCGGCCCGTCAGCCGCAACCTATTTGGGATCAGTTTCGCTGTCGCCAATTTGTCAGGTATCGCGGCGCGCGCGCTGGAAGGGCTAGACCGCCGCTCCCTCAGCTCGCTTCGCGAGTGTTTGGCTATGGAGACACACCGTTTGGCCTCTGATTGTTCATCATGAACCTCGCTAGATTGGCTTTGTTCGCGGTTCTCGCGCACTCCCATCCTCCGTTTACGGTAGATGCCTCCGAGGATGCGGCCGCCGAGTTCCCTGGCGCGCCGCGGGTGCAGTCGTTCTCCTTCGCCCAGTGGAAGGGCCGTTGGGTCATCATCGGTGGCCGTACCGCCGGATATCACAGCGTCGGTGGCGGCTCCGCCGAGTTTCTCCCCACTGATGCGAATCGCCAGATCTGGGTACTCGATACCACTCAGCGCCCCGTTCGCACATATCACGTCTCACTCGACTTGCTCCCCTCTGCGCTCGCCGATGTCAAGGACCAGTGGTCGGCTGCCGGCCATGCATACTTTCAAGACAACTCCAGGCTCTATATCTGTGGTGGCTACGGTCAGGATCACAGGGGTAAGTGGGTTACCTTCCCGATCATCTCCCAGATCGATTTGCCCGAATTGATCGACGGTGTCACCAACGGTAGAGTCCCCGCCCGAAGCATCGCTTACACAACATCTCCTTTGGTGCAATCGGCGGGCGGTGAGTTGGTCAAACTTCCCGATGGTTATTTCTATTTGGTGATGGGCCATTCATTCGAAGGGAGCTACACCAGCTTCGAGGCTCAGAACGAGCACAATGGGGCTCAGGCTGCGCAAATCTATCTGAATGAGATTCGTAAGCTTAAGATCACGTCCCATTCCGCCGGCCTCATCGTGACTTTGACGGATAAGTTTACCGATGAGGCTGAGTTTCACCGCCGGGATTTCAATCTGGCACGGGTCCTGTCACCGCAAGGACTGGGCTTTGCGGTTTACGGCGGAGTGTTCACGCCGGAGACGCAATTGGATTACGACAAGCCGATTTATTACTATCCCGGCTCCCACCCCGTCGTAGACTCCGAATTTCGTCAGAAACTGAACACGTACAGTGCGGCCAAGCTACTCCTGTACGATCGTGCTGCGGGCGCGATGTACACGACCTTCTTCGGAGGCATCAGCCGCCACTTCTGGGATAGAGCCACGGGCCAGTTCCCGGAGAACCCGAAGGTCGGAACCAAGGTTAGCCCTACGTACTTTGACGGGCTGGAATGGACCGACCAGATCTCGATCGTGCAACAGACTTGGGCGGCCGGTAAGACAACGACCGTCGAATCCGCGAACCCATCCGCGCTCCCGGCTTATCTCGGCGCGGATGCGGTCTTCATTCCGTCTCCGGAGATCGCTCGGGCGCATCCCGACACCGACATCCTCGATTTGGCCGCCTTGCGCGGCACCAAAGCCTTCGTCGGATACATCTACGGTGGGATTCGCGCCTTCCCGCGGCGCTTCCCATATACGAAATCAGCTGCCCTATATAATTCCGGAGCGGTGCCTACGCAACCGAGTGACCTGATTCTCAAGGTCTACGCGACACCCGTGAACCATCGATGATGCGAGTCGCTCTTAGATCGCCGCCTCCAAGGTGAAACCGTTTAGCCGGTACCGGAAGCCGTCGTGGCGGTTCAGGCGTTCTGCCGTCCATTGCAAGCCGCGGTCCAGTTCCGTAACCTGCTGCCGCCACCACGCCCCGGAACCACCGGTTTCGTAGAACTGACGGCAGACTTCCAGGTGCCGCACGAATCCGCCGAGCAGGCGAGCCGTATAATGTGCCGTCAACTCGGTCGGATTCATGCCGCTCGCCGCAGCGCGAATCAATGCCGCGGCCAGGATCGCTTCTCTCGCCGCGTTTCCGGCGCCTTCTCCGCACAGCGGGTCGAACGCCAGCGCGGCGCTTCCACACGCGAGCCAGCCCGGCCGGGCCAGCGGCTCCGTGATTCGGGGATGTGAGGGAAAGCTGCCGGTCCAAGCGCCTGTTTCCCCGATCTGGGTTGCCACAAAGCGGCTGCGTTCCAGTAACGTTTCCGCTGGCCCACCGGCCGCCAGCAGCCACGCGTTTTCCGGTCCACACGGCAGCAGGAATAACCAGCCCTCGGTTGCCGCCTCGATCCAGCAGGTGTCCGAAGCCTCTTCGGCCTTGAGCCTCACCCTCGTCACCGAGGCGGTCCGTGATCCGAAATTCTGTTCCGCGCGAAGGACATCGCCGTCTTCCCGCGGCACTCGCGCAGCCAGGATTTTCCAGAGTGGGAGATCGCCTTGCTCTGCGCCTCCCGGCAGCATTTCGGCCTGAAGACGATTCAGGATTTCCTGCTCGGACGCAACCACCGCCGAGTGCGGTAAGACCGTTGGTTCGGAATTACCCCACAAGACTGCTCGCCGCCGTATGCAATGCAGGCCGGTGAACAAATCGCCGCGATCAAAGACATCCCCTAATAGTCTTTGCGTCACTTCCCCAAGCATCACCGCCGGAACTTTGGGGTGAGCCGCGGGTTCCGAGGCGACCGCCAGACCCGCGCGCGTCAGCAGCCGAGCGCAGCAGCATGCTGCGATTCCCCCGCCGCGAATCGAGATCAGCGTCACGCGCAGTCCTCCGGAATCAGTTGCGCGGAAGCCGCTGGCTTCCGGTTGAAGCGCTACGTGGTTAACGGCGTTCTTGGCCAGTTATCCGGACCAGGTCTTTCGCGCTTAGCGCCAAGCGACCTTCGGTAAGTTGGATCGTCGACAGCTCGGGCCGCGCCACGCCGTCATGCCCGTGCTCCGTGGAACGGGAGAGTATGTGCACCAGTTCGTGCGCCACCACTCGTCCCATTGCACGGCCGAGTACCACTTCTGCTTCCGGCAGCTCCAGACCCGCCACGGTCGGCTGCACTAAATTACTGAGTCTCTCGCACGCTACTTCGCTGAATGGCAGCACCGTCCCGTTTGAGAGGAAGGTAAAGCCCAGTGGGCCTTCCGACGCTTCCCGAAGTCCAGGCCGAATCGTACAATTTCCGCGGAACCGTACGACGGCCATTTCTTCCGCCGTCGTTTCCGTTGCTTCCGCCCATGAGCGCCATTCCAGTGTGCGCCCGGAATCTCGCAGGATGCTCTTCACTTCCCGTTTCATCTCGTCCACGGATCGTGGCGCAAAGGAGCCCCGAAAATCCAAAACCACCGTCAGGGTCGGTGCGGGCAGACCCGCACGCTCAAGACTTCTGGCGTCTCCGGGGTTTGCCAGCAGGGCAAACAGTCCTGCGCAATACCATACGTGGCGCATGCTCTAACCTCGTGGTTGGAAGCAACGTTGCTTCGGCAGCCATTATACACGAGCAGATGCGTTAGTTTGGTTTGCCAACTTCGCTTTCGGGACAAGCCGGTCGCCCACAACATAAGCCGGGGACCGTTGGTATTCCGTCCCCGGCAGGAAACAGGGGAACTGAATTACCGAAGGCGCTACTTCACCTACGTTCACCGGCTTGCGACTACTTACTAACAATCCGGCGCTTGCCTGCGATGTGCGTTATACTTTGGTGGACTGGGATTAGATCGCCAGGCGCGATCCGACCTCGCCCGTCAGACCTACCCCGTTGTCCGTCCAGTCCTAAGAACCACGCAGTTGTCTCACTGATCCCGTGTTACCAGCTCGGTGGAGCGCATGCCGCGGTAATGGAGAAGAGATGACAGCGATCTTGCGAAGACAGACTCGCCTATTCGAATCGAGACTACGGTTCATACCCTCCCAAACGGTTGCATTTGGATTGTTAGCTCTGTGGGCCGTTTTAGTCTCGGGTCAGACGGGGCCTGGACGCGAACATGACGAAGGCATCCCGGTTACGGAACCAGTCGTGATCACCACGTGCGGAACCTGTCATCCCCGTGACGCCCAGGGAAATATGCAGCGCATCTCGTGGACGCGCGCGACACCGGAAGGTTGGGGGGACGCAATCAAACAAATGATCCTTCGGCACGATCTCTCCATCTCTCCTCCCGAGGCGCGGTCAATCGTAAAGTATCTCGGTGATACGCATGGGCTCGCGCCCGAGGAAGCTGCGCCGGTGATGTACGAAGCCGAGCGGCGCATCCATGAGGAAACCGGCATCCCGAGTGAGAGTCTCCGCGAGACCTGTGCCAAGTGCCATACCTTCGCGCGCGCGCTTTCCTGGCATCGCTCGGCCGAAGAATGGAAGCAGTTTGCCGATACGCATGCTGCCCGCTACAACATTCGCTCCACTGGGGAAGCAGTTGCCTTTCTTGCCAAGACCGCCGGCCTGCGTACGCCCGCTTGGGAGACTTGGAGCTCCCACAAGTTTTCGAATCGAACCTTAGCGGGGCGGTGGTTCGTCTCCGCGTCCATGACCGGCCACGGCAACTATTACGGAAAACTGCGAATGGATCGGGACAGTGACGACGAGTACACCACCCAGGTGACTCTAATCTCCGCGCGGGATGGCTCGCGAATTGTTCGCGCGGGTCACACCACCGTCTTTGGAGGCACGGCGTGGCGAGGGCGTTCCAAAGGCGGCGGGAACGCAGCCACGGCCCCAGACGACGTGACAAGCGAAGCACGCGAAGTGCTCCTGATTGCGCCGAATCAATCGGCGGCCGAAGGCCGCTGGTTCTGGGGACAGTATCAGGAATTCGGTTTGGACGTGAAACTGCAGCGGGCCCCGACTGAGCCAACTCTAGCGAGTGTTGATCGATTATCGTTGAAGGCCGGCTTGCGAGCCGCCCGTGTTCGCCTCACCGGAGTCAATTTTCCGGCGCGGATTGCTCCAAGTGATCTCGTTTTCGGCTCCGGTGTGACGGTGCGCCGCATCGTCTCCAACTCGCCTGGCGAAATCGTTGCCGAACTGGACGTCAACGCGGACGCTGTCCTCGGAAGGCGCGACGTGGTTTTCCGCGGGTCATCGCTGCCGGGCGCAGTGGCGATCTACGATCGTATCGATTACCTCAAGGTCAACCCGGATTCGACCGTGGCCGCATTCGGAGACCGGACACACGTGAAAGGTTATCAGCAGTTTGAGGCAATCGGATACCAGCGTGGTCCGGACGGCCGAGCCCATACCGCCGACGACCTCCCGCTCGGGCCCGTGGACGTTTCCTGGGCGGTTCAGGTGTTTCACGCTGCACCAGGTAGCTACTCAGATGCGGTTGGCACAATGAGCGCCCTGGGTCTCTTTACGCCCACTGACAGTAGTCCCAAAACCAACTTGGATGTCTGGGTGATTGCAACGGCTGACGATGACAAGGATCGGAATGGGGCGCCGCTCGTCGGTAAGTCTTACATGGTGGTTACGGTTCCCACTTATACCTTTAATGGGCGTCAGTATGTTCGCGACTTAAACCGCTGGGTCGACGACGGGCCTGCCCGGCCTTGACGGGCCGCCGGCGCGGTGACTCGACAGATGGAGACTTAAGATGAAGAACAATTCGTTTGCTGTCGTGCCTCTGCTGGCAGGCCTGCTCTCGATACCGGATTCGATCGAGGCGCACCATGGGTGGATGGAATTCGATGAGGGAACGGAAATCACGGTTGAAGGAACCGTTACCGACTTTCATTACGTGAATCCTCACTGTGTAGTCGAGTTCGAGGTAAAGGACGACAAAGGCCACGTAAATAAGTGGCAGGGTGAGTTCTCGAATCCCGGAGTGCTATCGCGCAGGGGATGGAATGCGGCTACGCTGCAAGCCGGTGACAAGCTAGCCATCACCGGTCACCCCACCAGGAACGGGGTCCTCGCGATCCATGTCAATAGAATCCGCTCGTCAACTGGTGAGGTTAAGCTCGAGCTGCACGAGTAGCCCAATCACGGTTTACGGGTAGATAGCCAGTTCGCAATATCATCCAAAACCTCGGGCGCTACGTTTCCCGCATTGTGGTACTCGGCCGGAGATCCTCTACCCTCGCCTTTGATGAATAAGTCATTCAGCGAAGAGTAACTCCGCAAAGTGACATTATCGTGCCCCGCCAGGCCAGATTTCCAGAGAGCAAAGTCCTTCATGGTTACCTGGAAATCCCGCTCTCCCTGCAGGATCAGCATCGGTATCCCCAGCCGTTTGGCCTCCTCTACGGGGGAGTAGGCTTTCAGATTGAGCCACCAGTTTGTCGGGAGACCCAGAAGAATCGGTGGGTTATCGGCAGCCGGATCGAGCCTCTTGATCTTGTCCGCCTCCACTCTCAATTGATTGAGCCGGGTCTGCTCACTCGGGCCTGGTTCGCCCTTCAGGTGCGCCACGTAGTCGGTCTGATCGAACGCTATATCTTCGATGGGTCTGGCGGGGCCGGCCATTACAATCAGGCCCCCAAGTTTACGGTCGCGGGCAGCGATTCGCGGGCTCGCGTAACCACCCAGACTGTGGCCGAGTACAAACACGCGGGCCGGATCGATCTCCGGTTGTTTGCGCAACAAGGCCGCCGCCCGGGTTGCATCCTCCACCGTCTCTTCTTCGATGGTGTAACTCATACCGCTGAGTTCTTTCCCGTAGACCTTGGTCCGTTTGTCATACCGGAGCACAGCGTAGCCGCGTGAAGCCAGCCCTTCTGCGAGATCCTGAAAAATCCGCGTCGCGAAGAGCGATTCGTCTCGATCATTCGGCCCCGGGCCGTGCACCAGGACGATTCCGGGCACGGTGCCTTTCGCGGCGGGAACGCTGAGCGTTCCTCCGAGCTTCCACATGTCGTCTCCGATGGTAATCTCACGCTCGCTAAATGACTCGGGCTTGCTGTAAGTCGGCCGCTTCCAGGTGGAGGGGAGCGGTTTATCGGCTGGACGAAAGTACATGCCGGCAACCTGCCCGGACGGATTCAGCGTGAATTGAACGTGAATGTTCGTGTTCGCGAAGCGCACCGGAAAACTGACGAGGTTGTTCGATCCGTCCACACCCAAAACCGCCTGGCCGATCTCCTGCGGCTTACCGAACTCCTTCAGCTCGGCGCTGACGCGCTGCTGAAGAAACTCGAGTGTAACCGTCTGTTTGAAGCTCTCGGAAAACATCCCGCTCAGTTCCGGGTAGTCTTCCGCGAGGAGGAGATCCAGCGCTTTCCTTCCCTGCTCCTGCGGGTTTCGTACCGTCTGGGCAGGCAGCCATGCCACAGTAACCAGGCACAGGCTGATACGAACAGAATTCTGAAGCAACATGAAGCCTCCATGCTCTTTGTGGTGTGAAGAGGTTAACGAACGAGGTCTCAGAAACTAAGTTGCGCAGACTCTGCGCCGGGAACGCCAACGACGCGGGCGAAATGCCCGCACATCCTGGGTCAAAACGTAGCATTAACACAACGTCTTGTCAATTAGGTTCGGTTCCTTGTCGCGGCAAAGTAGAAATGTCCCCTCGCTGGCAAAGCCGGCGAGTCGGCAGCAATCCAGCGCTGCCAGGTGCACAAACGGCGTAATGCGCTGGATCAACTCACCGATGAACAGAAACCGGGCATCGCGAAGAAGCTGAACGTGGCCTACGCTCTGGAAGACTATGGCGCCGCCAAGCAAGCGCTGGCACCTTGACAGGCCAAGCCCACGAACTGGCGAGGGCAGTGCGGCGGGGGGCGATCAGCAATGGTTGTCCCTACCGCGACCCTGATCCGGTCAGGATGGCCCAACCGCTTCAATCATCAGGAGTTCCAACTGGTCCGCCAGCCGCGTCCAGAATGGGGGGTTGGCGGCCCTTCTGCAATTCGTTGTCGCATGAGTTCATGGGCGCGAGAGTACGCATCCGCAGTCGCGAGGGCTCACCAGCACCCAGGGCAAATAGTCCAGAATACGGAGATGATGTCGCTTGGGTCCGAGCGCGATGACCCGCAAAATCGAGTAATCTTCCCGCTGACACGGATTGAGAGCGGGTGCGCGACCCAGAAGTGGAGATTAAGCCGCCGCACGGCGCGCCTCCCAGTAGTCCTCAAACCGACCGTTGAGATGACAGCAGCGCAGGGCGAGGATGGCGTTGGCGCCGCGGACGGTCCAGAACATTCCAGATTGTTTCAGTCGGAAACCAATGACCGTCTTACAGCCCGCCTCGATTACGCCGGAGCCGACAAACATGTGCTGGCGGCAGAATTTGGGGTAGCGCATCCGCTCAGTATTGGTCTCGAAGTACGCGGCCTCGGTACGAATCTTCTCGGCGACTTCGGGGTTGGTGGAGTGGATGGAGCGGATGGCGGCCACCAGTTTTTCAATCTTCCCCTTGTCCAGCCAGCGCTTTTGCTGGACCTTGATCCAGCCTTTCTGGCCGACTTCGTCATTCGGATATAGTTTGCAAGCTAACTCCCAGAGGTGTTGGCGGGCGTGATAGAGGTCGACGATCTGGACTGCACCGGGAAAATGGATCTCCGCCAGGTTCCAGATCCACTCGGCCCCGTCTCCCATGACAACTTTCTTTTCGGCGCGACTCCAGCCGCGCTTCCAAGCCTCCCGATAGAGCCGCTTTCCAAAGTCCCCGGCGGTTTCGATGGCGCCGGTATAGGTGGTGGAATCCGGATCGCGAACGGGGTAGCCTTCCTTGTCCCAGACAGTTTGGGTGAATACACATCCCCACTT
Organism: Bryobacteraceae bacterium; assembly: GCA_035516375.1. Lineage (GTDB taxonomy): Bacteria > Acidobacteriota > Terriglobia > Bryobacterales > Bryobacteraceae > PSRJ01. Next base: position 182 of record DATJAK010000047.1, on the reverse strand, counting down.
GACTTCGCGCGTGTGCGCCGGTTGCCCATCCGTCTTTCCCTTGCGTCCCTCGGTCTCCTTCTTCACGACCGGTACCCCGGTGCCGTCCATCTGCACGTATAAAAAGGGTATCGGCTCGCCGACCACGACGGGCAGATCCAGCTGGACAGCTCGTTGCATCTCCTGCTGTTGTCGCTGTGCGA
>DATJAK010000046.1:0-2450 GCA_035516375.1 Bryobacteraceae bacterium | reverse complement strand
CCCGGCGGAACAAACATTCCCCATCACCACGAGACCGCCGAAGAGATCTATTACATTTTACGCGGCAATGGCGACATGGTGGCGGGCGGAGGCGCCGACGGTAGTGAAGGCCGCTATCCGGCCACCGAGGGCGATGTATATTTCATTCGCCTCAACGCCACTGTCGGGTTCTACAGCGCCGCCAAACCGGGTGAGCGGCATGACCAGGTTCTAGCGGTGCGCTCGCTATTCCCGTTTCATCAGGAGGAGCCGTAGCGGCCCGCCCGTGTGCTCATGCACTGTATTCTCTAGAACAAGTCGTCGCGCCAGCGAGCCGCCGCCTATCGGTGAAATGCGATAGCGCGGCCGGACCACACCCGAAGACGCCTTCCGATATTGCTTAGGGCTGTATCGGAAGCGACCCGGTAAATTGACTGCGCGAGATGAGAAAAAGCTCGGGCCGGGTCGCTTTCGATACAGCGTGATGAAGGAAGCTGCTCGCGTTTGCAGCAGACGCGGCCTTCTATGGAATTTCAATGGAAATTGGGGCGGTAGGATGTTCTGAGAGGTTGAAATCGGCCCGGGTAAAAGGCGCTGATCGTCGTGATGGTGGGTTGGCAGCTTGGCTTTCGGTCGGGATAGTACCGGCTTGGTCGCATCAGACCAGGCTTGGGAGGTCGTCGAAACACACGTACGGCGGATGGCCACGGTTGCGAGCGGGGCTGGAGAACAATCTGTAGATTCAAGCCGCCTCCTGGTTCGGTGGGGGAGAGCGCAGGTATAGCTGTGTCGCAGTGATGCGCTCCACAATGACCATGGTGCCGCCGCAATTCGGGCAGCGGTAGAAGTCGCTACTCGATGGCGCCTCGGAAGATCCGCTCGCGATCGCCGGCCGTTGGACTGCATTTAGAAGTTGGCGACAGATGGCAAGGCGGTGCTGCCGTTGCCGATTGGCCATGAATCCAAAATGCCGGATTCGCACGAAGCCGCCCGGGAGGACATGCAGAAAGAAGCGCCGCAGAAACTCCTCGACCCGAAGTGTCATCACGCGTTTTTTGTTGTGATGAACTGAATCGCGCCAGCGAAAGCTCACCTGTCCGTTGGCCAGTTCTACCAGTCTGTGGTTGGAGATGGCGATGCGGTGCGTGTAATTGCCCAGGTATTGGAGGACGTGTTCCGGGCCGCCAAAGGGTCGTTTGGCGTAGACGACCCACTTATGGCGGCAGCATTGACGGAGTAGTGCCGCAAACGCCCGTGGGGTGGAGAGGTTTTTCAATTCCCCCGGGAAATGCAGTTCGCCTGCCGCAAAGGCTTTCCTGAGCCCGTGGAGGAACTTCCCGCGAAAGGCCTTGGCCATGGCTTTGACGGGAAGAAAAAAGTTGTAGCGCGGGCGGACCCAGTGGGAGCCGTCGAGCGAGATACCGCCTTCGGGAATCACTGAATGTACGTGGGGATGGTGCTCCAACTTCTGATTCCAGGTATGGAGGACACTGAAAAAGCCGATCTCAGCGCCAAGAAGTCGCGGATCACGCGCGAATTGCATCAAGGTTTCGGCGCTCAGGTGGAACAGAAGGGTGTAGATGGTTTTCTTGTTGGCTAAAGCCAACGGCGCCAACTCGTGCGGCAAGGTGAAAACCACATGCACGTAGCGCACGGGCAGTAATTCTCCTTGTCGAGCCCGGACCCAACGGCAGCGGGCATTGCCCTGACACTTGGGGCAGTGGCGATTGCGACACGAGTTGTAGGAGATGGTCCGCAGCCCGCACCGCAAGCATTCATCCACATGACCGCCAAGAGCTGCTGTGCGACAACGCGGAATGGCGTTCAGCGCTTTTAAATGCTGGCGGTCGAAGCAACTCAAGCAGCGCTGGATGAAAGCCGGTCCAGCGGCGCGGATTACATCGGCCACCTCTAGCGGCGGCCGGCTCACGATACTATGCCGGCGTGCTGGGGTCCAGCGCGAGGCCGTCCAGGGGACTGGCAGTTTCCAGGAGATGCCGTCGCGACAGGTGCAGGTACATAGACGTGACTTTTAAGTCACTGTGCCCAAGCAGGATTTGAATGGTCCGTATGTCGGTGCCCGCCTCCAAAAGGTGGGTGGCAAACGAGTGACGCAGAGTGTGTGGGTGAATGGGCTTCTCCATGCCGGCGCGGTGAGCCGCTCGCTCGCAGGCTTGCCAGAGAACCTTGTCGCTGATGGGATGGTCGACGTTGTCGTGTTCTGTTCCGCCGGGGAACAGCCAAACCGTGGGTTTACGTTTGAGGCTGCGCCAGTGCTGACGCAGTGCTTCCAGCAGTTTCGGGCTGAGCATGACATCGCGATCCTTGCGTCCCTTGGCTCCACGGATATGAATCACCATCCGATGGGTATCGATATCCGCGATTTTGAGCCGGGTGACTTCGGCACGCCGCATTCCGGTGGCATACAGCGTCATCAGCAGGATCCGATGAACCGGGTTGGCGGCAGCCTT
>DATJAK010000045.1:0-4844 GCA_035516375.1 Bryobacteraceae bacterium | reverse complement strand
ATCGCGCCGGCGCATGCTCCAGAGGTAAACTCCCACCGCGCAAACCGCCAACACGCCCGGCATGCCCCACAGATCGTCTTTGATCCAGTAGAAGTAACGGGGCAAGGTCGAGGTAAATATGTAGTAAACGTCGCGGCTGGATGTGCTGATCTGGTCGATGCCGGTGCCATGGAAAAGCTTGGAAAACCAAACGATGGCCAAAACAGGCGCGAAATAGAGAGCGGAGGAAATCCAAAGCGGCCATTCCAGAAAGCGGCGCCAGCGCCGGGCCAGCGCGGCTTCAATGAAGGGAACCGCCCCCAGAAACACAGTATGCTGCTTGGTCCACAATGCGGCCGCCGCGCATAGCGCGAAGGGAATCGCGCGCCGCATGGGGTAGGACTCGCGAACATCGCGCAGGCAGTACAGGGCGGCCAGCGTGAACACCAACGCCGGAAATTCCAGCATTACATCGCGGGCTACATACTGGCATGTCCAGAGCGAGAACGTGGAGAGAGTGATACAAGCTGCCAGAATGGGGCCGCCGAGTGTCGCCAGAACTAGCCGGTATAAAAGAAACGCCGACACAGCCACACAAAGCGCCACCGCCAGGCGCGCCGTGAGCAGGTGCACTCCGAATACGGCAAAAAAAATCGCCTCGAACACGGGAAACAGCGGTGGATGGAAAGGGATAGAAAGTGCGGGCATCCGGTTGTAGTAGAACTTGCCGTATGCGATCGGGTGGAGCAGATGGCCGGTACGGACCAGGTCGTAAATGAACGCGCCGTTCATCGCGTGACGCGCGGCGTCCGTATCGATGATTTCGGTTTTATTGACGCCGTAAAGCGCTAAGCCGAAAAAGAGCAGCGCTAAAAGATACGGCGCGCATACCACCAGATACTGCGCCAAGGCATGGCGCAGGCCGCGCCTCACGACAGCGCCCGGTTGGACCGGCTGCCTGACTGTAACCGGCATCATTTAAAAGTGGAGACCCTCTTTGCCTCGTTCAGGTCCGGGTTGTTAGCACCTACTGGGCCATTCCCCGGAGAAGCGGCGAATGTTTCCGCCATACTCAAAATGCCTGCTCTGCAATCCGCGTCGCATTGGCCATTAACGTAAATGTCAGATTCTTGGCCGGGAGGTCCGGGAAGGTGGACCCGTCGGCGAAATACAGGTTTTCGACGTCGCGGCTGGCGCCATCCGGCGTGCACGTCCCCTGAGCGCTCCGGGAGGTCATAGGCCGGGTGCCGGCGTAATGCACGCTGGCCCCCATGGGCCGGACATGGATGGTCTTGGGCGGAGCAAAGCATTTCAGTTGCATGAGAATTTTTCGGAAAGTTCCTATAATGCGGCGCAGGCGCTCCGCTTCGCCGTTTTCCGGGCGGTAGTGGACCACCAGCCGGTGGGGGTTGGACGCCGTATCGAGCGCAATAAAATTTTCTTCGCGCCGGCGATCCGGAAGATTGATATTCACCATCCCCAGCGCGCCATGGACGCTGCGAAAAGCCGAAACTCCTGTGCCCAGATCGAAGGGCAGGGTTTGCACCAGCGGATGAATCAGCGCGGTTTTCAGGGTCGTAACTAATCCGTGGATCATCTCCCCGCTATCCATGCGGACCGCCATGGCAACCTGGTGATACTGATATGTCTCCGGGCTCCAGGGCTGGCCGATCATGCGCAAATTGACGAACGGCATCAGAACCTGGCGATTATCCATCAATCCCCGCAGTTCGGGCGCTTTCCCGGAATCGCGGTAGAGAGATTCGAGAAAGATGCGGGCGGAAGAAAGCGTGCCGGCCGCCAGCACCAGCGAGCCGGCCGCGAACTCGTGGGCCGCGCCGTCGCGGGTCGATGCCACTACTCCCGAAATCCTGGCGGAGGCGTCCATGCGGAAATGATCCACATAGAGGCCGGGACAATAGGTAAAGCCAGGGAACTTGCGGCATTCCGCCAAGGTAATCGAAGGCGTATAGAAGGCCTGGCTGGGACACCCCCACAGGCAGCGTCCCGAGTAGTCGCAGGCCTTGCGCGAGCCCAGATCGCGGCTGAGAACGGCCAGCCGTGCACGGCCCATCAGGCAGTGGAATTGTTCCTGCAAGCGGCGGCGCCGCCGCTGGTACGAATCGAGCAGCATGGCCGAGTGCGCATCGAGCTTCAATGGCTCCAGCAAGCCGTCATGGTAGGGGAAGACAGCGGCCAGATCGTCTTTTGCCCCGACCACGCCGATTTCGGCGGCCACCCGGCCGTAGTACAGCCCGAGGTCGTCATAGCCAAAAGGGAAATTCCTTAAATCGCCGCTGTCGAAGGGGTAACATCCGCCGGTCCAAACCTCCGCCAATCCGCCGGCGGCGAAAGAATACAACGGCGAAAAGCCGTCCCGCTGAAATTCGAATCCGGGCTGAGACCGGAAGACATGTTCCTTGGCCGGAGGGAATGCGTAATACTCCCCGTCGCTTCCCGGGAGCACCAGCGAGTCATATCGCGGTCCCAGAAAATATAAAGCCGGGTCGGGTAGCTTGCGTTTGAGGCCGGTAAGTGTTTCCGCCGGCAGAACCGGCTCCTGCCCGGTGTGGCCGACATCGAGCATGGTTACGCGACGACCTTTGCGCAGAGCAGTGAGGGCAAAATGAACTCCACTGGCGCCGGAGCCAACCACCACGATCGGGTCCATCAGCGCTCCGTGGCCCTCATCCAAAGATGGATGGGTACGAATAGCGCGCTCGCAGCCAGCAGCGAGCACGCATAGCCCAGGGCGCCTAAGCCCAGACGAAACACCGCTCCGGGCCAACCGCCGGCGGGGCAGCGATCCAGGTTTTCAAAACTGGGCGGGGCGCATTCCAGCAGCGCCAGGGTAAGGATGAGTTTCCTCCGGACAGACGAATTCTTGCGCCAGCGGCTGGCGTAACTATCCGCCAGCCTGGCCCACAGAGGGCCGCGCGCCGAGACGGCCAGCAAAAGACGGTCGAACCGGTCGCCGCCATCGCCCACCCCCATTCTTTGGTGAAAGTCCCTATATTTTGCAATTACATATGGGTTGGGAGGCTGGCCGATCAAATATCGGGTGTAGCTCTGGCATTCCTGTTCAAGCTGAAGCATATCCATGGGCAGTTGACCGCAGCATTTCACCGATACCGCTCATTCGATTTTGCCGTTCCGCCACCCAGGGGTGAGGAGCGGTGGTGCCGGCGTTGGAAAACGAAGCCAATTGGCCAGCTGTAAACGGCAGCAACGGAAGCAGGAAAGGTTCCATCCAGCCAAGGCACCGGGCGAGCGCGCCCACAGGCAGGTGCAGAACCGGCGCGGACGGCTTGCCCGCCGCACTCCGGATGCGCAAAACCAATTCCTCGATGCTTAGAACTTCCGGCCCGCCAATTTCCACAACCGCGTTTTCGCAGATTTTTTCCTGATCCAGCAGGGCCACGAGGCAGTCTGCCAGGTCGTCCACGAAAACCGGCTGCACCGGCACGCGGCCATCTCCGAATACGGGCACGATGGGCAAAGCCGCCAGGCGCGCAAGGCTATCGAGCACGGGGGCATGCTTGCCCAGGATCATGGCGGGCCGCACGGTGGTCCAACGCAAGCCGCTTTGCGCCACCACAGCTTCCGCGGCCTGCTTGGATTCGGCATAGAAGTAGCGGTATTGATCGCGGAATTTTGCCGCCACGGTGCTCACAAACAGGAACCGGCCGACGCCGCTTTCGCGGGCTTGGCGGATAAGCCCTTCGGTGCCATCGCGATTCACCCGCAAATACTCACTACGCTTGCACTTACCGGTGGCCGCCGCCATGTGCAAAACGGCTTTGCAACTACCCAAACCAGCGGCATAGCCGGCGGGCTCGAGCAGGTCGCCGCGCACATATTCGACATTGGCGGGCGCTCCCTCCGGCGCGCTGCCGCGAATCAGACAAACAATGCGGCGATTTTTGTCTTGCGCCAGGCGCGCCACCACGTGGCTTCCCAGAAATCCTCCCGCGCCTGTCACGAATATCGATGGAACCATTGACGTTATGAAACCCCGGCAAATCAATGGCCGTGCCAGTGGCCTGCGGTTTGCTTACATTCGGGCGAAGAATGGATCGGAATCATCGAGACCCCAAGCCCTGGATTGGGCCGGCCCGAGGTATAGCCGTTCGTTTGTTTCTCACCTGCTGGATCATTTATACCGCGCATCTCGCCACCAATACCGTGCGTGAGATTTACCTCGCGCTGGCCATTGGCGATCACCTTTCGTTCCGCGTGGACGAGTACGCCAATATGCATCCAGACCTTTTTGAAAAAAAAGGATTTGGGTGGCACATCGGGGCTAATCCCGGAGCTTCGATGCTGGGGGCCATTCCTTATGCTTTAAGCCGCCCGGTGGTGGACCGTATTGTGGAAAAGGTAAACCGCATGCGTGCCTCGAGCGGCGCCACCCAACCGCCGCAGTACAATTCCCCGTGGCCGATGGCGCGGGAATTCTACGTGGAAGCCTGGCGCCGTGGTTTCGATATCAAATTCGGGCTGGCCGCCATTATCATGCAGGCGTTTTGCATGGCGCCGATTTCGGCGCTGGGCGTGGTGGCCATGTTCTATTTCCTGCGCCGCATTTTCGAAGACGACCGTACCGCCTTCTGGCTGGCGCTGCTCTACGCCTTCGGAACGCCGGTGTTTTTCCGGACCGGGTTTCTCAATCACAACATGATTCTCGGCCACCTTACATTCATCGGCTTTCTGACGATGTGGAATCCCGGCTGGGACAAACGTTGGCCGGCGAATCTCCGCTACTGCCTGGGGGGCCTGACGGGCGGCATGGCGTTGCTGCTCGATTATTCCGGCGTGGTGCTGCTGGGAGCCCTGTTCTGCTATGCCATCGCCAAAACCTGGAC